>JAICWZ010000138.1 GCA_025966355.1 Thermomicrobiaceae bacterium | reverse complement strand
GCCGCCGGCTCTCTGGGCGCCGCTTCGATGGCTACTCGTTTCGATCATCGCTGTTCGCCTATTCACTTGTCTGGCACGGAGACTAACAGACGGAGGAGGTTCTTGTCAACCAACCAATTGGCTGTCGACCATTCAATCCACCCGTAGGGGCGTCATTGATGACGCCCGGCCGATGCTCGGATGCGCGAGGCGTGTCCTCGGCGACATAGTTGCGGATGGCTACTCGGGTGCTTGGGGAAACGCGGAGACGGGCGCCGCCTGAACGGCGCGCCGGGTTTGATCAATCAAACCCCTACGACGAGAGATGGTGTCGCCCCTATTCCCCGCCGAAGACGTCGGCGGTGCTGGTGGCGAGACCGGCCTTTTGCTCGTCGATGCGTTCTTGCTGCAGCTGCTTGGCGCGGGTACGGCCCGGCAGGAAGGCGGCGACGCCGATGGTGACGACGACGGCCCAGAAGCCGACCCGGAAGGCCGCGTTATAGGCATTCTGTGCGCGCTGCAGCCCTTCCTTGCCGTTGAAGCGGATCGTGCCGCCGAGATGCGAGGAGACGATGGCCGTCAGGATGGCAACCGCGATGGCCGCCGCGATCTGCCGCGACAGCGAGCGCAGCGCGGCCCCGGTCGCGATTAACGGCGCCGGTAATGAGTTCAGACCGACAACCGAGTTCGGCATGAGCGAGATGCCGGTACCGAGGCCTGAGATGAACAGAAAAAACATGAGCGTGATTTCGGACGAATTGGGTGAGATCTGGCTCAGATAGAGGTTCGTGATCGCCACCGGGACGAGCCCAATCATTACGGGGGCCTTCGCCCCAATCTTGTCGGCCAAGCGGCCACCGATCGGCATAGCCATCGAAGCGCCAATCGCTCCCGGCACCAGCAGTGCACCGGTGTGCAGCGCCGAAAGCCCGCGCAACGATTCCAGTTCGAGCGGGATGAAGACGACGCGGGCGTACTGCGCCAGGGTAATCAGGCAGGTGACGCCGATCGTCATGCTGTAGATTGAGATGCGGAACATGCGCAGATCGACGACCGGGTGCCGCGCCTTACCCAGCGTCCAATAGGCAAACAATGCCAGCAGCCCGACACCGGCCGCTCCGACCGCAAGCGTCCGACTTGTCCCCCAGCCCCAGGTCGAGCCCTCGGAGAAGGCAAGCAGAAGGCCGAAAACACCCGAGCCGATGAGAAACGTGCCGAGCCAATCAAAGGGTCGCGGTTCGCGGAAGCCGGTATTCTTCAAGAGGCGAATCGCGACCGTCGCGCCGATGATGCCAATCGGAATATTGATCAGGAACATCCAGCGCCAGCTGAGCGCGGTCACCAGCCAGCCGCCGAGCACCGGGCCGATCGCCGGTGCCGCCATCAGCGCGATCCCCTGAATGCCGAGCGCCGTCCCACGCCGATCGGCCGGGAACAACTCGTAGGTCATCGCGGTGCCGACCGGGAACATGGCGCCGCCACCGATCCCCTGCAAAACCCGACAGGCGATCAGAACCGGCAGCGTTGGTGCCAGCGCGGAGCAGAGCGAGCCGAGTGCGAAGAGGAGCATCGAACTGACGAAGACCGGCTTCCGCCCGACCCGATCGGCCAGCCAGCCGGTCGGCGACTGAATCACGCCGACGGTCAGGAGATAGGCCGTGATAATCCAATCGATGCCGGTCGTGGCGTGCAGGTTATTGCCGATGGCATCGAGCGCGACCGCCACAATGGTCGAGTCGAGCACGACCATGAACGTGCCGGTGACAATAATCCCGAGCGCGATCCAACGGTAGCGCTCGGAAAGGCCGTCAAACGACTGTTGATCGGAAGGCGGGGAGCGCGAGAATTTGTCCGGCTCTGTCGCTGTTTCTGTTGCTCTCTTCATCACTCGAAGGATGATACTCCTCTTACGAGTGTTCCTCCAGAGTGAATGAAAAGCGACTAATGATCTTCGTGCCAGATCGTATGGCGAGGGTTCGGATCACCAAAGCCGTCGGTTCGCGTCAGCAGGCAGCGGTCGATGCGGAAAGCGAAGAGGATCTGTTCCGCAAGCTCATCCTGCGAGAGATTGATCGTCGGACGCTCGTCCAGGAACTGCCGGGTCAACGCGGCGCGCAGTTTCGGGTCGTCGACGACCTGGACCGTCCCGGTGACGTAGAACGCATCCTCGTTGTCGTCGGTCGGGAATGAGTGGAGCGCATAGCGAGGATCGCGCCGCAGATCGTCGCACTTGGGCGACGGAATGATGAACGCATACATGGCCGAATCGGTCAGCACCGGGCAGATCGGATGCAGGCGCGGTCCGCCATCACGCCGGACGGTCGAGAGGAACGCAAGCCCGACGCCGACCCGATACAACAACTCCCGGCCGGCCGCGACCAGTTCTGGCTCCGTTTCGCGCAGCGCGCCCCAGGTGATGCCGGTCATCTGGATGAAACCTCCGAATGCGAGGCCATGTTCTTGGCCTGCTGGATCTGCTGGAGGTTCTTTTGCAGCGTCTCTTCGAGCTGTGATAGGACCTGAAGCGCGTAGCCGTCGACCTGGCTCATCGAACGCTTGGAGCCGTCCTTTGCCTGGCGCAGGATCTCTTCGCTGCGCGACTTGGCTTCGTTGATCAACCCCTGCTCGTTCATCAAATATTCGGCGCGATCCTTGGCGGTGGCGAGGATCTTCGAGGCCTCATCCTGCGCCGAGGCGATGATCTGCTGGCGCTCCTGCACCACGCGCCGCGCCTGTTTGATCTCCTGCGGCACGGACAGGCGCAGTTGATCGATAACGGCCAGGAACTCTTCTTCCTCAACCATGATGCGATTGCTCAGCGGCACACGCATCGCGGAGGTGACGAGTTCCTCCAGGCGATCCACCAGTTGCATCATATCGGCGACATGTGCCGTTTGCGCCCCTGCTCGACCGTCGTTCACCGTACGCCGCCCATCTTATTCGCGCACCATCGCGCCGAATCGCTCCGCCAACGCTTCCGCAACCGGTTCCGGTACCAACCCGTGAACGTCCCCGCCCAGTGAAGCAACCTCCCGGATGAAGCTCGAACTCACGAACGAATGTTGTGAGCTGGTCATCAGGCAGACGACATCGATCTCCGGCGCCAGATGCCGATTCATGTGCGCGAATTTGAATTCGTATTCGAAATCGGAGACCGCCCGCAGGCCGCGCACGATGGTGGCGGCACCGACCATATGCGCGTAGGCCACGCTCAAACCCTGATAGATCTCGACCCGGATGTTGGCGACGTCCGCGAGCGCATCGCGCGCGAAGGCGCAACGCTCATCGGCGGAGAAAATGTGGTGCTTCGGCGCGTGCTCATCGCCGGCGTAAACCGCGACGATCAACTCGTCAAAGATGCGCGCGGCCCGCCGCGCGACATCGATATGCCCATTCGTAATCGGATCGAATGAGCCAGGGTAGACCGCGATCGTCGACACCTCACGTCTCCGTTTCTTCGTTTGTCTCCGTGTCGCGCTCGATCACCGCTTCGTAAATCGAGAAACAACTATCACCATGACAGCGCCGTCGCAAACATCGCAGCGCACCGGCCGTCTCCGGAAGCTCGACGCGCGGCGAATGTCCGATCAGGAGAATTGTCCCATCTTCAACCGCTGCTGACGAGCCCAGCATCGCCATTGTCGCGACAATGTCCGGATCGGCGTACGGGGGATCCATGATAACAAAATCGTACGGTCGTTGTATCCGTGCCAGAAACGCGCCAACGCTCGTTTGGTGCGCCTGCGCCCGCGCCTCGAAACCGAGATGACGCAGATTATCGCGTATCACCTCGCATGCCACGCGATTCTGCTCCACGAAATCGGCCGACTCCGCCCCGCGCGACAGCGCTTCGATTCCGACGCTCCCGCTCCCGGCGTAGAGATCGAGCACCCGATCGGGCGCGACACCCAGCGACGCCAGCATCGAAAAGGATGCCTCCCGAATCTTGTCCGCCATCGGTCGCGTACTCAACCCCGGTGGGGCCTTCAGCTTTCGCCCGCGTGCGCTCCCGCTGATTACGCGCATCGACGAACGTCCTGCGTCCAGCTCTTCACGCGCCGGTGGTCTGATGAATCACGCCGATTCCTCGGACTCGTCATCAATCGCGTTGAGTTCGAAGCGAGGATAGGAACCGAACACTTTCACTCGTGCCGTTCGTTCGCGGATACGCTCCAGCGCCGCGGCGATGATCGGGTCTTTCCGGTGCCCTTCGACATCGATCAAAAAGGTGTAGTCGCCGAGCACGGATTTCGTCGGGCGGCTCTCGATCTTCGTCATCTGAATATCCGACGTGGCTAGCTCGGTCAAGACTTCGTGCACTGCTCCTGGTATGTTCTGCTTGACGTTGAAACAGAACGAGGTGCGATCGAAGCCGGTCGGCTCGGCATCGTGCCGTGCCAGCAGAAAAAAGCGCGTCACGTTGCTCCGATTGTCCTGAATGTCGCGCGCCAGGACCTCACCACCATAGAGTTCAGCCGCCCGCAGCGTGCCGATCGCCGCCTGCGACGAATCGCCCGCCTGGATCACGGTCGAGACCGCGGCCGCCGTGCTGAGCGCCGCAACCTTATCGACATTCGGCAGGCAACGCTCCAGAAAGCGTCGACACTGGCCGAACGGCTGCGGGTGCGACGTCACCGATTTGATCTGCTCAAGTTTCGTGCCCGGAACGACGACCAGATTGTTCCGCACCGGCACCACGAGTTCGTTGCGAATCTTGAGATCGGTCTCGTGAATCAGCAGGTCGAGGGTAAAGCTGACCGACCCTTCGAGTGAGTTTTCGATCGGCAGCATGGCACGTTCGGTCAAGCCGGTTTCAACAGCGGACACCAGCGCCGGGATCGATGAAAACGGAACAAGCGTGGCGTCTTCGCGCCGCGCCTGGGTCAGTGCCGCTTCTTCACTGAAGGTGCCCTCCGGCCCGAGATATGCGATCCGCATCAATCCTCCCACGCAATGACGTCAATCTGATCGAGTATAGGTTGCCCGGCTGTCCACGGTCAATAAACGCCCACTCATGCACCTACACGTCTGGCAAATCGACCGCCGACTGGTGCAGCAAGCGAAAGACCGGCCCGACAAGCATAAATAGTGGCGCTGGCGCGACGAGCAGGGCAAATCCACCGAGCGTAGCGGTCGGGCCAAATGCGGCCAGGACAACGCCACCGAATAGCCGGCCAGTCGGGGCTGAACTCCAGCTTATCGTTCCCGCAAAGCCAAGCCTTCGCGCACGCGTCTCCGCCGGTATCCACTCGAAAATAGATGGTGTACTCCAGCAAGTTCGCCAGGCTCAGACAGAGTCCGACCATGCCGAGAACAACCGCCGCGACGATGAACCACGGTTCCAGCGCCAGGGCTGCGAAGCTGACCGGAACCGCGAGGTATTCGAGCGTGACGATCAACTGTGTCCGAAAGATAATGGCAGACAGGTATGCCGCGCTCATCAAGACCGCCAATGCTCAGGCACCTGAGCGACGCCCTGCATCGTGGTTCGCGTTCAGGGAGTCGGCGAAGCTGTAGCGGGCTTGGTCGTCTTGACCGGGGCGATCAACGTCGTGCGCGGGTGCACCGGGAGCACCAACGGCTTCATGGGTGCCTGATCGAAGTTGAAATCATTCACGAGGTTGCCCAACTGCGGCGCAGCTTCCCGCACCACCGGACGCGAGTCGGGCCGGCCATCCGTTTGGGGATTAAGCCGCTGACCATTGAGGAAATCATC
>JAICWZ010000441.1 GCA_025966355.1 Thermomicrobiaceae bacterium | reverse complement strand
ACGGCGCTCAACCTGGCTGGCGGGCAGCAACGGCCGTTCGACACTGACACACCACCCACGCAACCGGGGTACGTTCCGTCGTCAACGGCGTTGTCTCCCGATGGCACGATGATCGCGAATCAGGTCGCCAGCACTGCACAATCGCGGTCTCAAGACCTTGTCATTGAAACGACAAACGCCAAAAAGGTCAACACGATACGCCTCACCGAACCGTCGATTCGCTTCGCGGGTTGGCTCGGAAACTCGACGGTGCTTGAAATCTCTTATCCTCCGCAAGAGCATGGGGAAAGTGCCGACGACTACTTCACCCGCGCGGAAACACATGCCGTGTTGACCGGTGTCAATATCTCCAGCGGTATGGAACAGAAACTCTTCACCGGCGCGATAACCGATGTCTTTCCATCACCGGACAGCACGATGATCGCAATCGTTTCGAACTCGGTGCAGAGTAACAGCGGGTTGCGCAGGATGGAGTTACGGCGCGTTGAGATTGGCCGCGTCGGCGAGACCGTTGCGTCGGTAACCGATCGAGTCGCTCCTGAGTCGATCGCGAGCCTCAGTGGACTGACGTCCAGCGTGCTGGTCTGGGCGCCCAACAGCAGTCGTGTGTTCATGGCGACAATCGACGCGCCCACGGCCTCCGCGACTCCGAGTATCTCCGCCTCAGCGACATCGGCTTCATTAGCCGCAACCACAATGGTGTCGATCGCGCGCGATGGAACCATTCGGACGCTGCCACAACCGACCGACGCGACGACCAACGTTCCGATCACGGTTTCGCCCGATGGTACGCGACTCATCGTTCAATCGATGAGGCTGAGTGGCAGCGCGTATCACTACCGAGTTTCCGGACTCACGCTCTCGACGAACACCTACCGACCGCTTACTGACTGGTCGCCGGATGTGATTGCATCGCCGGTTTGGTCTCCAGACGGAACGACGCTGCTCGGGTTCGAACGACGACCGTTTCTGATGCCGGCGACCGACCAACAATTCGAATTCGATATCTCCGTCATTCGCGTCGTCGCGATCACGATCGACGGAGAACGCCTCGTGACGATGACGCGTATGTCCGGGAACATCGGGACGAATCTCTTCGCCTGGTTACCAGACGACGTATTCTCCGAATCGCCGCAAAGCCCGATGCCGGTCCGCGTGAACCAGCCGCAGCTGGTCGTGTTGCCGCAAGCAAATCTGCGCATCGATACGTCGGCCCAGGTGAGCGCGAACGACGAATATGTCATTCTCTATGACCCGGCGAACCAGCTGCCGGTGATCTGGGGCCGGGCAGCGAATGTCGGTCGCAAACTGCCCGAGGGCACCCATGATCTCTCATGGTTTCCGAACACGTCAGCGATCATCGGCGTCGGCACCGCCAAGCCGGGCCAGGCAACTGCGCCAAGCCGCCTCGCGACCTATGCGCCTGCGTTCACCGTCTCGCCGCCCGGCTATGACTACCGGCTCTACGATCCGGCCCAGATCGGCTCCTCGTTGACCAAGCAGTACGCCTCGCCGCTCATGTCGCCGACTGAAAACGCGCTGACGTTTTTTGTCGTCGACACGCGTGTCCAGTCGGTCACGCTCTGGCTGGCCAGCTACGATGCGCCTGCGAAGCCAGTGGCGCACTGGGCGCTGCCGGACGACAACAAGCTTTCGTACGTGCCGATCGCCGGCTGGATCGACAATCAGACGCTGCTCTTCGCCGAGCCGGGCGATTGGCAGAGTGGCTTACCGGGGAGCGTCAAGCTGCAAACGCTCACGGTTCATTCAGACGGCAGTACCAGCATTGAGAGCGCCGTGACGCTCAAACCGCACGGGACCGAACGCGGCATCGCCATTGATGAGCTGGCGATCAATCAGGCGAGCGGCCGGATCGCCTACCGGTTGCGGCACTTCACCAAGAACTCGACCAACGACGGGATCGTCGACACCATCTCAATCGCTTCGACGGACAAGCTCTCGGACGCGCTCGAAATTTCGCGGGGCGGCTCCAGTAGCGGGCTGAGCTGGTCGCCCGATGGACGCCTGCTGGCCGCCACGACGTCGGATGCTATCGAGTTCTACTCCGCGTCCGGCAATGCCCTCTTCGGAGTCTCAGGTCTCGACTTCCCGAACGAACCGCGCTGGATCGACCAGAACACGGTCTGGTTCAACGTTTCGAATGACCACGGGTCCAAGATCATGACGGTGGACGTGCAATAACGGGGATTGAATCTCTCGCAGAGGCGCGGCGGACGCGGAGATTGATATCTTAAGATCTCTGCGCCCTCCGCGCCTTTGCGAGAGAAATCCGTCAGTCCTCGATGCCGTGCTCGTCGCGGTAGGCGAGGAGCTGGCGGCGCACCTCGTGGGGCGTCATCTCACCGAGGTTGAGGCCGAGCAGATCGGCGAGTTCTGAGCGACTGGTGTAGCCAAGACCGCGCGCCCAGCGCCAGAATTCGTTCCAACTGTAATCCGCCGGCTCGAACGCCTCACGACCGACGGAGGGCGCCTCCTCGCGAATCGGCCGGACGTTCGTCGGCTGCTCGTCGGCCGGCTCATCAGACGGTTCTTCATCTT
>JAICWZ010000555.1 GCA_025966355.1 Thermomicrobiaceae bacterium | reverse complement strand
ACCCGCATGTCCGGTGGTGTGGGAGGGAAGTAGGAGAGTCATCCTCTCCTACTCCCTATCCCGATCGTTCTCGAGCGTCGGGCGACTAGTAGATGTAGACCTTCGTGCCGACCGGCACATGCTCATACAGCCATTCGATGTCTTCATCGCGCATGCGCACGCACCCGTGCGTCGCCGCCAGCCCGATCGACTCCTTGTAGGGCGTACCGTGCAACAGGTATCCGTCGCCCAGCAGCAGGCGATACTTTCCGAGCTCGCCTTCGACTTTACGGTTCTTTGAACCCATGGGCGGAACGAACAGCGTGTTGTCGAACACGATATGCTCATCCGTCGGCAGCTCGGCGAATTCGCCATTCTCGATGACGCCGGCGACGTTGCCCTTCATGGTCAGCTTGCGGCCGTCGGACAGTTTGATCGGATGACCGGCGGTGAGATGACCGAGCTTGAGCCCGTACTCGAGCGCGGTCTCGGCGTACAACCACTCAGGCGGCTGCCAAATCGGATCCGCTTCCTTACCGAGTACGGTGCGGATGCCGCGCGGCGTGTCGAACTTCCACTCCTGTTTGCCGAAGTCGAGCGTCGTGCCCTTCGCGACGGCGACGGGCGCGCTCAGCACCGTGTCACGGCCAATGATCGCCCAAAGATGCCGGTCTTGAAGCGACACCACGAGACGGAAACCCGATGCCTTGTTGGCAATGGCGCGATTGCGCGCCCATGCGACGCTATCGGCTCTTGATTTGAACGAATAAACGGTCCGGGTGGCCACCTCGTCGAGACTGTCGCTGGCATCCGCGGCGTTGTGCCGCGCGGAGAGCTCGGCTTGCGACGCTTGGAAGCCCTGTGCAGACGCTGGAGCGGCGACGATCGCCGTAGCGACCGCGAGCGTTCCAAGAATTTGGTGGAGTCGGCTGCTGCTCATCGGGAGGGTCCTGCTGAGGTCCTGCGAAAGAAAATCAAGAAGCGCGGGATGATATTCATGCGCTGTGCGTGCCATCACAATACGCTAGATCTGTTCCAACATGCTACCCCGTAAATATAAAAAGAAACAGCGCGGCAGGCCGATCGAGAAGATCAGCCTGCCACGCTTCACTCGCCGTTCAGTTCGGATCAGCGATCAATAGAAGTTCACGCCGAACGCGACCGGAACGTGCCATGCATGACCGAACTGGTCGTTGTTGCTGAACCGAATGGCGCGGGACTCGATGAAGATTTCCTTCGAGCCGAAGTGCCAGCCAAGTCCGCCGCCGACGTTCCAGCCCCAACTGTTCTGCCAGTCTTCGCTATTGCCCGCGATCGCCGCGTTCTGCGGGCCAAAGCCACCGGTGAAGCCCGGCTCCAGCGTCATCCGCAGGTTGCGATAGTGCAGGTAGCTGCCACCGCCGATCACGTACGGGGTGAATCGCGTCGCGCTGCCGAAGATGTGCGTTCCGACCGGCAGGGCGAGCTTGAGATCGAGGTTCGCGTTCCACAGATCGGGCTTCGCGCCAAGATCCGCATACGTCGCGTTCTCGGAGTACTGCGTGTAGCTCACGTCGCCGCGAACACCGATCGCGTTCTTCAATCCCTGCCATCCGAGCTGGAATTGGCCGAGCGCGCCCGGGTTGTTGACCGTGCGGATCGATCCGTAGGGCAGTGCGGTTCCACCAGCCAAGCCGAAATACATTCCACCGATCATTCGCGGTGTGAGGTTGACGGTCTGCACGACGGTGTCGACTTTCGTGACCGTGTTCGTCGTCGTCACCGTATCGACGCGGCCCTGCAAGCGGAGCGTGTCGGTCTTGTACAGCGTGACGGTATCCACACGCGCTACTGTCGTTGCAACCTCGCCGTGCGCTTCCTT
>JAICWZ010000276.1 GCA_025966355.1 Thermomicrobiaceae bacterium | reverse complement strand
TCGATCTCTTTGGGTGTCAGCAGCATCGCGAGCGCCCCTCGTTCACGGTCGCTCTCCTTCGAGGAGCAGTTCATAGCAGCGCTGGTGGGGGATGCGGTATTCGCGCAGCATGCGGGCGACGTCGATCGAGCGGATGCTTGGAGGATGCGGCGTGGAGTGTGACGAAAAAGCGATGCGGAGCGGCAGATAACGCCCGAGCCGCCCGTCGAAGATGGCAGCAGCAATCAAGGCGAGATCGGACTCGCCCGGAACATCATCAATTTCGGCATCCGGCTCGGTCGAGATCGGATCCTTCCCGAGCCAGATATAGAGCACGCCCGCCGATTCATTCATGCTTCGAAGAATGCAGCGCTTCCGGTGCGGCCGAGTGCCGTAACTGAATGGCGACGTCCGCCAGCAACGCATCGAGATCGAATGGCTTGCCCACGACACCGTCGGCCGGCAAGTTGTCGGCCAGCAGGCGCAGATTGGCACCGGCCGACATCGCGATAACGCGGATCGCAGCGGTATTGGGATTTGTCTTAATAATTCGCGTCGCTGAAGCTCCGTCCATTACGGGGAGCATAAGATCCATCAGAATCACGTCCGGCGTATGATTCTTGGCAATTTCAACGGCGGAGTGCCCGTCACCCGCCACCAGTGTCTCATACCCTTCGTCGCTGAGTAATTCGACCAACATGCCGCGAATCGCCGGGTCATCGTCGACGATTAACACACAGGACACGCAGGCTCCTCCTTCGACGTTGAGCATGAGCAAGACGCGCGCCAACACTCTCGGTCCCGCCGGGAGCATCTCTGATTCGCCATGGTCATGACACGGTTACGAAGGGGATGTCCATCGATCCGATAACGGGTCACGCTCGTCGGACAGATCAACAGCCGGCCGCATCTTGAGCAGCGCCTCGATCTCATCCCGCCGGTAAAAGCGCTCACGCTTGATCCCCCGGCGGTAGCTCTGAATGCGCCCGCGGCTGGCGTACGAGTACAGTGTTGTGACCTTCACGCCGAGCATACCGGCCGCTTCCGCCGCCGTGAGATACTCGACGCCCTCGATGTTAATCATTCGCAACACCCCCGCTTTGACCTTCAGTATAGTGGTGGGCGTACCCGACGTCAAAACGAAAATCAATACAAATCAATATCCGTGCTGCCGTGTATACGCTCTGGAAATCGCGTGCTACCATAGGTGTTGATGATCGCGCGACGCGAGGCGCAGCCGACGTTCACGCGACCGATGCATCTGTCCCACTGCGGACAACTCTAGGGAGGACGAACTGATGGCTGATCCTGGCAGCACCACGACCGCACCCGAAATCAATCGCGGTCTCGCCGGACTTATCGTCGCGGAGACCCGCCTGAGTATGGTCGACGGGACGAATGGACGGCTCAACTATCTCGGCTATAGCATCGCCGATCTCGCGCAACACGCCCAATTCGAAGAGGTGCTCTACCTTCTCTGGTATGGCGAACTGCCGACCAGGAGCGAGCTTGACGAACTGAACGGCAAACTGACCGGCGCCCGCAAGCTGTCGACGTCCGTCATGAACGTCATCAAGGCGCTGCCGAAGTCCGGTGACCCGATCGATGCCATTCGGGCCGGCGTCACGGCGATGGCGATGGAAGATCCGACCTGCCACGATCTCTCGCACGACGCCGTACGCGAGAAGTCGATCCGGCTGGCCGGCGCCATGCCGACGATGCTGGCGGCCTATTCGCGCCTGCGCAAGGACGAGCAGCCGCTCGATCCCGATCCGTCGCTCAATACCGCTGCCGATTTCCTGCGTATGGTGCACGGCAAACGGCAGAGCAAGACGTTCGAAGACGCCATGAACGCCTACCTCGTCTGCGTCTGCGAGCACAGCATGAACGCCTCGACCTTCTCGGCGCGTGTGACGATCTCGACGATCTCGGATATTTACGCCGCGATCTCGACCGCGCTCGGCACGCTCAAGGGAGACGCCCACGGCGGTGCCAACCAGAAGTCGATGGAGATGCTGCTCGAAATCGGCTCCCCGGACAACGCCGACAATTATGTCGAGGAATCGCTCCGCACCCACCGGCGCATCATGGGCCTCGGCCATCGCATCTACAAGACGCGTGATCCGCGCGTCAACCAGCTGATGGGGCATTCGGCCAAGCTCGCCGAGGAGACCGGTAACGCGACCTGGCACAATCTGGCGCAGCGCCTGGAAGAGATCACGGCGACCAACCAGTTCTTCCTCGATCGCAAGCTCTTCCCGAACGTCGAGTTCTACTCGGCGCCGCTCCTCTACATGCTCGGCATGACGACCGACATGATGCCCGGCGCGTTTGCCATCAGCCGCGTTGGTGGCTGGAGCGCGCAGGTGCTGGAGCAGCTTGAGGACAATCATCTGATCCGTCCGTCGGCGCTCTATACCGGGCCGGAATCGCAGACTTACGTGCCGATCGACCAGCGCGGCTAAGCGCTGCTCGCATGGGACATCGATACGCACCGGGCGCGGGGACGCACCATCCTTCCGCGCTCGGCGCCGTTTATTCTGTGCTATAGTTGAGGATCGAGTGTTTCGACTCGCGTGGGTGCCCGTGCAGCGGAATTGGGCGCTCTTTTCATGCGGGCGCGCTCGAATGAGTCATTGAGGGGAGGAGGTGAACAGGTCGATGCGTGTTGAATTGCGCGATAGTGAGAGTTTTGATTCCCTCCTGAAGCGTTTTACGAAAGACGTTCAAAAATCAGGTCTTCTGCGTGACTTCCGCAGCAAGCGACGCTTTGTCAGCAAGAGCGAGCAGCGCCGTGCCAAAGCCCGAAAGGCAGAGCACAAGCGGAGGCGTAAAGAAGCCAAGACCGCAACCCACTAGCGATTCGTGGATGAACGTCTCCCGATTGTGATCGAACGATCGCAGGCACCGGCGAACGAAGCGCCCCGGCGCCTGCGATTTTTGTCTCTTTGCTCGACGAAAGACGGAGTAGACCAGCAACGTGCAGGGGATCAGTCGTCTCACCTGGCTCATACCGGCCTCGGTTATCGTTTTCGCCCTCTACCTGGCGTTTGCCATCATCGGCGGCATCGCGCTCGGCTTCCCGATCTGGCTGATCCTGATCGCCAGTTTTCCGGCGATCGGCCTCACCTGGATTGGCATCGTCGTCGCGCTCCTCGACGCCAGCAAGCGCCCCAAATCGCAGATCACCGACGAAGCCCGCATCGTCTGGCTCCTGATGCTCTGCATCCTCAACGTGCTGGCGCTCCTGCCCTACTGGTTCCTGGTCATTCGCCGGAACCCGGAGCTGGCGGGGTAGGCGGAGCGCGGTTGACGGGCGGTGGTGGCGTGCCAATGAACCATGTCGCCAGTCCACATCGCCCTGGGATAAATCCGCAGGGCTAGAAAGACGAAGTCCACTAAAGGGACTGAGGGTATTTACGTATCATCTGCAGGTCGAGGAATTACAGCTAACGCGAATTCAACCCCTTTAGTGGGTTTCGTCCCCTCAGCCCGGCGGTTTAGCGCCGGGCTGGCGCCTGCCAAGCATCATCACTTCCCCGCATCCGCCACAAACTGATTCGTGAACGCCGCGCTGGCGTCGACCTTGCCTTTGAGCAGCTTGTGCCCGGCCATCCAGTCGGCGTACTGCTGCCATTCGTCGTTCGTCTGCCAGCCGAAGCTCGGCGCGCCGGCCGTCCAGAGCGGGGCGAGGCGATCCATGCCGATCGTCTCCATTTTGACGTCGGTGTCGGGATATTTCGCAACGATCGCATCGAGCGCCGCTTTGTGATCAGAGGCGGCGGCCGTGTAGCCTTTGGTCATCGCATCGACGAAGCGTTGGACCATTTCGGGGTTCTTCTTGA
>JAICWZ010000099.1 GCA_025966355.1 Thermomicrobiaceae bacterium | reverse complement strand
TGTTCGTGCGCATCATGGCGATCGGCGCGCTCGGCACGATGATTCTGCTGGTCATTGGAGCAGGTGTCGCGGTCGCCGCCGGCATCTCCGGCTGGTCGTATATCTCCGAAGGTCTGCCCGACGTCAACCAGCCGGGCAATGGCACGTCGTTCGAGACGACCAAGATCTACGATCGGAACTGGAAACTCCTGACCGAAGTGACCGATCCCAATACCGGCTATCGCACCACCGTCGGCTATCAAGAAATCCTCGATCACATCAGCCAGCAGCAGACGGATCCGAATCAGCCACATCAGGCCTGGATCTTCGATGCAACGGTTGCCGCCGAAGACTCATCGTTCTGGACGAACAAGGGCGTCGATCCGACGGCGATCGTGCGCGGTGTGATGATCAACCTGACCGGCTCCGGTTCGTCGGGTGCGTCGACGATCACTCAGCAACTGGTCCGCGCCCTCTATCCCGATCAGATCGGCACTGAACATAGCTACACGCGAAAGCTGCGTGAGGCGATCACCGCCTACCGCTTCTCCCAGAAATACAGCAAAGAAGAGATCCTCGATATGTACCTCAACCATGTCTACTACGGGAATCTCTCCTACGGCATCGACGCCGCCTCACAGGCCTATTTCAACAAGCACCCCTGGAACCTGTCGCTCGGCGAGGCCTCGATGCTGGCCGGTCTGCCGCAGGCGCCGAGTCTGTACGACCCGACGCAGAACTACGAACTGGCCCGCGCCCGGCAAAAATATGTGCTCGACCAGATGGTCAAGCAGGGGATGATCACCCAGCAGCAGTCGGACGAGGCGTACGCCGAGCCGCTCAATCCGCAGACGCGCGTAGCGACCGGCAATCCGGCGCCCCATTTCGTGAACTACGTGAAGTACTACCTGGAGCAGAAATACGGCGCCGATGTGCTCTATCGTGGCGGACTCGTGGTGCAGACGACGCTCGATCTCACGATGCAGAACACGGCGCAGGAGATCGTCAGCAATCGAATCAAGCAACTCAAATCGTACGATGCCGACAACGGCGCGCTGGTGGCGATTCTGCCGGAGACCGGCGAGATCGTCGCGATGGTCGGCAGCGCCGACTACAACAACGACGCCATTGATGGTCAGGTAAACGTGGCGGTGCGCGAGCGCCAACCCGGCAGTTCGATCAAGCCGATTACGTATCTGGCTGCCTTCGAGAAGGGCTGGAATCCGGGGACGGTCGTCTTCGACTACGCCAAGAGCTGGCCGACCCCCGGCGCGCCCGAGCCGACGTACAGCCCGCATAACGACACATTGCAGAACTTCGGCGCTGTCTCGGTACGCACGGCGCTCGCCAATTCGCTCAACATTCCGGCGGTGCAGGCGCTCGACTATGTCGGCGTCTCGAATATGATCGATCTGGCGCACAAGATGGGGATTCAGACCGGCCTCTGGCGTGGCCCGAGCTTCTACGGGCTGGCGATCACGCTCGGCGGTGGCGAGGTCACGCCGCTGGAGCACACGAACGCGTTTGCCACGCTCGCCAATAACGGCCGCTTCGTGCCGTATACGCCGGTTCTGAAAGTCACTGACGGCAACGGCAACGTGCTCTTCGATCTCGATCGCGAGAACGCGCTGAAAAATGGCCAGCAGGTCGTCGAGGCTGAGCACGCCTACCAGATCACCAGCATCCTGACCGACAATCAGGCGCGCGCGATGATCTTCGGCACGCATACGCCCTTGACGCTACCGGAACTCGACGATCGACCGGCCGCCGCCAAGACCGGTACGACCGACGACAACCGAGACACCTGGACGATGGGCTACACGACCGATCTGGCGGTCGGCGTCTGGGTCGGAAACACGGACAACTCGCCCACCCGCAATCTTGACGGTGTGCAATCAGCGGCGCCGATCTGGCACGATTTCATGGTCAAAGTCCACCAAGATCCGGTTCTTGCCAAAACGCTCCTCGCGCCAGATGGCAATCCGGTGCCGGAAGACTTCCCGGTCCCGTCCGGTATTATTGAGGCGCCGGTCTGTAACGCGACCGGCAAGCTGCCGATTTCCGGCGTCGCGTCGCACAAAGAGGTGCTGGTGAAGGGCGAGGGTCCGACGCTCAAGTGCAATCAGGCGTCGGACGAAGAGCGGAAAGATCTGAAGGCGGCGCTGGCCGACGCGGCCAAGAACCCGCGCTTTACACACAGCGGCATCGAATCGCTTAACGCCTACGCCGCGATGGTCGGTGTCTACGACCGCGGCTTCGAACGACTGTTCGTCACCCCAACACCGGAGCCGGAGTTTGAACCGCCCGTCCGGCCGCGTGTCACTCCAGAAACCACGCCGGGCAGCGGCACCACGACACCGCCCGCAGGCGGCCAATCGCAGCCGACTCCGCCGCCGCAAAAGACGCCGGTTCCGACGCAACCGGCGCTGCCGACGCCACCCTCCGTCCCGCTCATTCCAACACCGAGCGCACAGGTGGGCGACGGCCCCTATGGGCCGGAGCAGGGTAGTTGGACGTTGGCGGTGGGGTAAGCTCCATTCCGTTTCCAAACGTAGGGGAGCAACCGGTGTGCGGGGCCAAAACCACCCCGATTTTCGCCGGGCGTATGATATAGTCGTCAATTGTTGGAAGCCCCTGGCGCGGCGGCGAGGGAGGACAGCGCGGTATGCTCGTAGACTACGGAGTAATCGGCTTAATGCTCCTGTCAGCGGTGCTGATGGGTTCGATGCTGCTCGGGCTTGGGCTGCTGGTCCGCTTGCGCAATCCGACTCCGGCCAAGCTTCAGCCGTATGAGAGTGGCGTGCCCGACGTCGATCCTCCGAAAGGGCGCTACAACCCGCGTTTCTACGTGGTCGCCATTCTCTTTGTTGTCTTCGATATTGAGGCCATTTTCCTCTTTCCATGGGCAGTCGCCTTCGGCGTACTCGGTCTGTACGGGTACATCGAAGCGATGGCGTTCATCAGCATTCTGGTTCTTGGCCTCCTCTACGAATGGAAGAAGGGGGCGCTTGAATGGGTGTAATCGACGATCGATTCGAGAAAAACATCCTCACCACAAGCGTCGATACGGTCTTTAACTGGGCGCGTCGCTCCAGCCTCTGGTGGCTGCAATTCGGTCTCGCCTGCTGTGCCATCGAGATGATCAGCGCCTCGATGCCACGCTTCGACCTGTCCGAGCGCTTCGGCATGCTCTACCGCGCCTCGCCCCGGCAGGCCGATCTGATGATCGTGGCCGGCACCGTCACGCGCAAAATGGCGCCGGTTGTGCGCCAGCTCTACGATCAGATGGCCGATCCGAAGTGGGTCGTCAGCATGGGGAGTTGCGCCAACGTCGGTGGCCCGTTCGATACCTACGCCGTGGTACAGGGGGTCGATCAGGTCGTGCCGGTTGATGTCTACGTACCCGGCTGCCCGCCGCTGCCGGAGTCGCTCTACTACGGCATCCTCGAACTGCAGAACAAGGTGATTAAATACGAGACGATCGCCAAGAAGCATGGCGTGGACGTGGCGGATGAGGATCGCATCAACGCGCGTGAAGAGGCGAAGCTGGCGCTCGGCCCACGTCGCTAGCGCCGCGAAGGAAGCACGAGATGTCTGAAGAGCACGCTCAACTCCCAGCTCGCCCGAAGCTGACCGCGGATTCGTGGGCGACCGGCTACTGGGGACCAACCGAACCCGATCTGCATCCCGCCGTCTATGCCGTGCGGGAGCGCTTCCCGGATGCCTTCATCGACGCCATCAATTTTCGCGACGAGATGACGATTCGCGTCGAGCGCGCCCGGCTGCGCGATGTGATCGCTTTCCTGCGTGATCATCCCGATCAACGCTACAACCTGCTGACCGATGAGACGGCCGTTGACATGGTTCGGCTGCGCGATACACCGCGCTTCGATATTGTCGTGCAGCTCTATTCGATCCCGAATCGTGTGCGATTGCGCGTCAAGGCGGGGGTCGATGACGGCGAAACGGTGCCCTCGCTGGTGCCGGTTCATGCCGCGGCCAACTGGATGGAGCGCGAGGTCTACGACATGTTCGGCATCGTCTTCGAAGACCATCCGGACCTGCGTCGCATCCTGCTCGCCGACGATTGGGATGAGGGCCATCCGCTGCGTAAAGACTATCCGCTCCGTGGATTCCGGGAATACGTTCAGCCCGGCTTCACCAAGCCGGCGCCCAGAATCCGTACGCGACTACGGAGACCACAGTAGCTATGGTGATTGATTTTTCCCAGCCAACCCCCGTCGAAATCAGCGAAGAACGTCAGCTTTCCGCCTCGCGCCGCGAGATGGTGCTGAACATGGGACCACAGCACCCGAGTACGCACGGTGTGCTGCGTGTGCTGCTCACGCTCGACGGCGAGGTGATTACCAGTTGCGATCCGAACATCGGCTACCTGCATCGCGGCGTCGAAAAGCTCGGTGAATCGCACCGCTATTCGCAATTCGTGCCCTGGACCGACCGGACCGACTACGTGGCGGCGCCGTCGAATAATCTCGGGTATGTGCTGGCGGTCGAAAAGCTCTGCGGCATCGAGGCACCGGAGCGCGCGCAATACTGGCGCATCATCATGGGCGAGCTGGCTCGGATCGCTTCGCATCTTGTCTGGCTCGGCACGCATGCGCTCGACATCGGCGCGCTCTCGATCTCGCTCTATTGCTTCCGCGAGCGCGAATTGATCCTCGACATCTTCGAGAAGTTCTGTGGCGCCCGCCTGACGACGAATATGATGGAGATCGGCGGTTTCTCGCGTCCGATCCCGCCTGAGTTGCCGGAGATGGTGCGAACCTTTTGCAAGGTCTTCCCGGGCGGACAGCGAGACTACGAACTCATTCTCTCGGAAAACCCGATCTGGCTCTCGCGTACCCGCGGTATCGGGGTGATTGAGCCGGAGGTCGCGATCTCCTATGGCCTGACCGGCGCCTGCCTGCGTGGCTCGGGCATCAATTACGACGTGCGCAAGGCGCAGCCGTATCTGCTCTACGACCGGCTCGATTTCGAAGTGCCGCTCGGCTCGCATGGCGACGTCTTCGATCGCTATCTCGTTCGTATGGAAGAGATGCGGCAGGCCATCAAGATCATCGAGCAGTGCATCGATCAGGTCCCGACCGATGGCGACCTGATGTTGCACGGCTCACCGTACACGATTCCGCCGCACGACACCGTATTGACGACGGCCGAAGATATGCAGCGCCATTTCATCTGGGTGATCAAGGGATTCTCGCCGCCGAAGGGCGAGGTGTATTCGGCGATTGAACATTCGAAGGGCGAACTCGGTCACTACATCGTGAGTGACGGATCACCGATGCCCTATCGGATGCGCTTGCGCACGCCCGACTTCGTGAACTTGCAATCGTTGCCATATATGGCACAAGGTGCGATGCTGGCGGATGTGGTAGCGATGATCGGGACCATCGACATTGTTCTTGGTTCGGTTGATCGGTAGTGAGTGCGATCCTCGTAGACGGATCGGTCAATCGCATATAGAATGCTGTTGGGGTACGGAGCGCCCGGCGCGCTCCGTTGTCATGTACGTCGTTTCCGTATTGCATCTGATCGGGTGAGGCGACCGGGCCATTATCGGGGCGGACGAAATGTACGAGCATTTGATCTCAAGTTATATCGTCGGGTTCATCGTTCTGAATGTCCTCCTCGGCTTGATGGCCTATATGACGTGGTTCGAGCGGAAGGTGCTGGCGCGCTTTCAGGACCGGCTTGGGCCGACACGAACCGGCCCGTTCGGTCTGTTGCAGCCGATCGCGGACGGGGTGAAGCTCCTCTCGAAAGAAGACATTATTCCGGCGAATGCCGATCGTCTGATCTTCCTCGTCGCTCCACTCATCTCCTTCGTCCTCGCGCCACTCGGCGCCGCCGTCATCCCGTTCGGACGCAGCATCACCCTCTTCGGCTACAACGTGGATCTCTACGTAACCGACCTCAACATCGCGGCGCTCTACGTCCTGGCGCTCGGCTCGATCGGGGTTTACGGGATCATTCTCGGCGGCTACGCATCCGGCAACCGCTATTCGCTGCTCGGTGCGCTTCGTTCGGCGGCGCAAGTTGTGAGCTACGAAGTGGTGCTCGGCCTATCGCTGGTCGGCGTCTTTATTCTGTCCGGCTCGCTTAGCCTGCTGCAGATCGTCAATGAGCAGTCGCAGTCGCTCAGCTTCGGCGGGCTGCAAGTGCCGAACTGGTATATTCTGAGCCAGCCGCTCGCGTTCGCGCTCTTCCTGGTGGCGGCGGTGGCCGAGACGAATCGCTCGCCGTTCGACCTGCCGGAAGCTGAAACGGAATTGATCGGCGGCTTTCACACCGAATATTCGGGCTTCCGCTTTTCGTTCTTCTTCCTGGCTGAGTACATCAACATGATCGTCGTCTCGCTGTTCGCCTCGACGCTCTTTCTGGGTGGTATCGATGGCCCGATCGCGGACGGCGTCTGGTGGCTGGTCATCAAGGCGCTCATCTTCCTCTTCTTCTACGTCTGGCTGCGCGCCACGCTGCCGCGCTTCCGCTACGATCAGCTCATGGGACTTGCCTGGAAGGTGCTGATGCCGCTCGTGTTTTTGAACATCGCACTGACCGGGTTAATTCGCCTGTTCGGAATTGGGGCGATCTAGTTGACGATTCACCGAATGCGGGTAGAAACGTGATCACGGGATAAAGGACGAACGATGTCTGCGCAAGTCTTGGTCTTCGACATCTTGAGCGTTATCGCGGTGCTGGCGGCACTCGGTGTCGTGCTGGCACGCAACCCGGTGCATAGCGCCGTGTCGCTCGCGCTGACGTTCGTCAACCTGGCCGCGATCTACGTCATCCTGCGCGCCGAGTTCCTTGCAGTGGTGCAGGTGATCGTCTATACCGGCGCGATTCTGGTTCTCGTCCTCTTCGTCATCATGCTGGTGCATCAGGAGGACCTGCCCGAGTTTCACGGCGGTCAGCCGTTACAACGCGTCTTCGGCTTTCTGGTCGGCCTGGCGTTGCTCGGTGAAGTCGCCGCCGCCATTCTGACGCGCACGGCAGTTGGGCAGAT
>JAICWZ010000468.1 GCA_025966355.1 Thermomicrobiaceae bacterium | reverse complement strand
GACGAAGCGGCCAGGAGGAATCGTATCGCAGGTATTGTTGGGCAGATCCTTGCCGGTAACCCAGTGGACCGGTGCGTCGAAGTGCGTACCGGTGTGCTCGCCAAGCTGGATCGTATTCCAGTACCAGCCGGGTCCGGCATCGTCGTAGCGCGAAATCTGCTCGATCGAAAAGCCGGGTGAGGGCGCGAACATCGGCGGCAGTTCGATGACCGGCGTGGCCGGTTCCAACGGTTGCGTCAGATCGATCACGCGCAGTTGCCCGCTTGCGAGGGCGGCAACCAGGTCATTCAGAAGAGAAGTCATCGGGCGCTCCTTGTCGGTCATTGCGTTGATTATCCGGTCGTGCGCAGATTGCGCAGATGGCGCTGGAACTGAAAGCGATTCTCCAGTAGCGGCAGGTCGGTCAGGAAGACCGGCGGCCCCTTCGCCTCGACCTTGGCCACGATCGTCGTCAGTTCGCCAACCGCGCGCGCCGTCGCGAAGGCGTCGCTGAAGGCGCCAAGGTTGTCGACGGTGCACGTATTGGGGATGCCGGCCGAGGCGGCCATTCCGGCGATGTCGCTGCCGGTCGACGTGGCCGTCGGGAAACCGCCGACCGAAAGCAGGCTTTCGTTGTCGAAGACGATGTGGATCAGGTTCGTTGGCCGATAGCGCGCCAGCGTCGTCAGGCTGCCGAGGTTCATCAGAATCGAACCATCTCCATCGAGCACGACGACCGGCAGTTCGGGGCGGCTCAGCGCGATGCCGAGGCCCATCGATGACGCCAGCCCCATCGCGTGCTGCAGATAAAAGAAGTTCGGCCGGTGGCCGATCGACTGGAGTTCAGCCGAGACGGCGCCCATGATCGTGACGACGACGCATTGTTCGAGTTCGGGATAGATCGCCCGCATGGCGTCGATACGCAGCATTATTCCTCCCACATCAGATCGCGGCCGAGCAGCAGCGCCACCGGCGAGAGCGACGATTCGGCCAGCGTCTGCGCCTTGGCGATGCGCCTGGCGACGTGCGCCGGGTCGTCGAGCCGGTCGTAGGGGATGCCGAGACTGTGCAGCAGCGGTAGCGTCGACATGCCGCCCTGCGTCTGCCAGGGGTCGCGCTCGCCGAATTCGCCCCGATAACTGATCAGCATGAGTAGCGGGATGTGGTAGAGGTGCGCCAGCGAGACGATACCGTTGATACTGGCGAGAAAGCCGTGATTTTGCATCAGCATCGCTGATTTGACCCCCGCCAGATGCGCGCCGGCCGAAATACCGACCCCTTCCTCTTCCTTCGCCAGCCGAACGAGGGTCATCTCCGGGTCGTCTTCGGCCATGCGGATGAGATGCACGAGCCAGGTTTCGGGCAGCGCCGAGACGAGCTGGACATCACACGCTTTCAGCGCGTCGTAAATCAATTGCGAGTGCTTGACCGATACAGGCATGGAGGGTGCTCCATCAGGCTCTTCGCGCGAGCGCGTGCCGCTCCGGCGGGCCAGGCTGACCCGTCGTGGCCACGCACCGCGCGTTCAATCGTGCCGTTTCGCGGGAAGCGTAGGGCGCTGCCGCGCTACCGTCAAGTGCATGCGGTCCGACCGATTAAAAAGGGAGCCGCCTGGGTGCGGGGACAGCCCAGGCGGCCAACTGAGGAAGGATGGAGAGGAAGGAACTTATGGGTTATGCATTGTTCTCAGCAAGGACCCGCGATGCGGTCCTCGCACCAGAGTGGTTGACAACGGCCCCCGGCACACTCGATATAGCACCAGGTTTCTTGAAGTTGACCGTCGATGCAGGTTGGGCCGGAGACCTTCTCCCAGTGATAGGTATCGAATGGATGCATACCGGAAAAGCGCGTTGAGTGGATCGCCGGTTCGGCGCTCGGCAGTTCGAACACGGATGAGAAGTTGGCGATCAAGTCGATGTTCTCGAACATGTACGGCTCCGTTCTTAGCCATCGGCGTTGTCCTGCGCGGCGATGATCTGTTCGATGATCTGGTGTGCGGTTGGCACTGGGATGCCGGGACCGGCGTCTTGCAGCATGGTGAGATTGAATTCGATGCCGTTACGTACCCAGATGGCATGTACGATCGATGTTCTCGCCCTCGGATTCACGTTCCAGAGCACTTGCGTCCCGGAGACGACGACGAGTTGAGCGGTATCCTCAAAGGTCGATTTACTCTTGTTTGCCGGGGTCTCGGCGATGCTGATGATCAGTTGATTCGGACCGGCGTATCGCAACTCAGCGTAATCGGGACGCTTCAGCGTGAACGACGTGAGCGTCAGATTTCCGGCCAGCCGGGGTAGAACGACAGTCGGAAACGTCGCTTGCTCAATCCCCGTGTCGGCCGGCGGTAGCGACGGTTTCCCCGGCAGGCGATCTTCGGTGAGCACCGTGCTTGGCGGCGGGGAGCCGGCGTTCGGATCGGCCCGCCGAATG
>JAICWZ010000503.1 GCA_025966355.1 Thermomicrobiaceae bacterium | reverse complement strand
CCGTAGCGCCGGATATCGCGCTCATGATCTACCGGCGGATTCCCGGCCTGTCACTTGACGACATCGCGCTCGACGATGCGCTGGTCGCCGGGATCGCGGCAGACCTGGCGCGCTTTCTCGACGTGCTGCACGGAATCTCACCGGGTCTGCTCGATGCGATCGAGATCCCGCGATTTACCCCGGACGGCTGGGTTAAGCGCCATCAGATGCTCTATCGTCGAACACGCGACGCTGTGCGGCGGGGGCTGGGTGCCACGGAGTTCGAGCGATACGAGGCATGGTGGAGCGACTATCTGACGAATCCGGAGTACCGGGCGTTCGAACCGCGTCTGATCCATGGCGATCTGGCGCCAGAGCATGTGCTGATCGAAATGGAACCATGGCGCCTGAGCGGCATCATCGACTTCGGCGACGCCATGTGGGCCGATCCGGCGCTCGATCTGGCGGGGCTGCCCGATTTGCTCGCACGGGTGGTCGTCACGGAGATGGAGTCCATCACGCCCGATCGGGTACTCTGGGCGCGGCGCGATGCGTATCGTCGGATCGCGCCGTTGCATGCCGTTTTCGCCGGTCGGGATCTCGGCAGGCCTGAACTGCTACGGGGCGGGATCGACGCGCTCAGGCGCATCTTCGGCCAACTGGAAACATCCCCGTAGGGGTTTGATTGATCAAACCCAGCCGATGTGCGCGCAGCGCACGAGGCGTGTGGTTGGCGAGCGTGTCGAGGATTGGCAACGCGGATGCCTGGGGAATGGGGAAGACGAGCGCCACCTGAACGGCGCGCCGGGTTTAATCAATCAAACCCCTACACCGGAGGCGCATCATGGGAAGAACTCGTTGAGGTCGGGGGCCTGGCAGGCATCGCGCAGACAGTAGAAGCCCCAGGCGTTTTCGATCGTGCGCAGGAGCGAGTAGTGGTTGTACGGCTTGGTCGACACGAAGCCGGGCGGCGTCTTGTGCGAGATGACGATCAACGGGACCGTGCCACCGCCGCCCGTAGCGGACGTGCCTTCATCCCAGGTGATAAAGATCGCGCTATTTGAGTTTTTCCAGGTTGACGTGTTGAGGATCTGCTGCGGCAGCCACTGCTGCAGCCAGGCATCGCCCTGCTTCACCGGGCAGTCGTGCATATCGTGGCAGAGGTTCGGCACGATGAGGCTGAAGGCAGCAGCGGCCGCGTCGAAATGGCTGAAATTGGTGATGTGCTGGCTGCAACGGGTGGCATCGGCATTCACATTGGTAAAGCTCATGGCGGGGTTGTGTTTGCGCGCGTACGAGCCCGAACCGTCGGGACCGCCGTTGGCGGAAGAATCCGTGTAGCAGGACGCACCGGCCGGGTAGTTCTCGGCGTAGACACGCCAGGTCATGTTGGCCGCTTCGATCTGATCTCCGAGCGTTGCACCGGTCAGGTTGTGGATGCTGTCGTCGGTGATGCCGAACGTCGAACCGGCCCAGAGCGCGAGGTAGTTTGGTTGCGACGGATGAGCGACTCCGGTGTAGTCTTTCGCCACGCCGTACTGCTGGATGAGCGAATTGAGATACGGCGCATTGCTGCTGCCAATGATCGACGTCGACTCTTTATTCTCCATCATGATGAGATAGATATGGTCGAGCAGCGGCCGCTTCGTCGTCGACACGCGAGTGGCTGTAGCCGCAGCTGGGACGATGCTGGTTGCACTCGGCGCGGTTGTGGCCTGCGATGTGATCGTGGCAGGCGCCATCGTCGGGGGCGGTGAGCTCGTCGCCACCCGCGTTGGAGCGATCGCGGCTGTCCCGCAGCCGGCGAGGATGAGCAACGCTACGAGGAGGGCGGCGGCCGCGCCGGGCAGTCGCCGCACTCTGTGAGTCAAGTGACCAGTGTTATGGTGCGCCATGACAATCCGCACTTCCTGAATCGGTATATGTCTCTCCCGCGATCGGGATGAACTGCCAGTTGTAGCCGGAAGCGTGAAGGGTCAGCTTCAGCACGCCGAAGGTGGTCGCGCTTCGTGTCTGGCTGTTCGGCTTGATTCTGTTGATCGGAGTATGGTCGTCACCACCAGTCCCGACAGTGAACTGCCGTATGCCGTAGGCTGTGTCGAGCGCGCCGTTGGGCGTTTGCGGCGCGAAGCGCTCATAGAGATGCGAGTGGCCGTTGAGGATAACATCCGCACCCGCGTTATACAGATCGGTCCAGAAGGCGAGAAACGAGGTTGAGGCGTAAT
>JAICWZ010000574.1 GCA_025966355.1 Thermomicrobiaceae bacterium | reverse complement strand
TGACCTGCAACATAGCTATTAGCCATCCTTCGCTGAATCATATCGATCCGGCTTCGCTGAAGGTGGCTAATTGATCAATGATCTCTCCGGGGCTACACACCGCGTCGCACCCACGGCGGCAAGGTCAAACAGAGGAGGCGCCGCTCGCGCCGAACGGCAAGTATAGACTGAGGGACGTCCGTTGTTCAATCCAGAGGAAGTTTTTCGAACTCAAGGCAGGCTCGCACGTCATCGGGAGTGAGTCGGGGGAAATCCAGGAACAATTCTTCAAGACTAGGGTTCGCGGCAAGCTTCGCGAGCACGAGTTCAACCGGAATACGGGTTCCGCGAACGATTGGCTTCCCCGCCAATATTCCCGGGTCTTGCACGATGCGATCAGCATAGTCTGGCACTGCGTTGTTCATAACGTTAGTTTACTGCACAACATCGACGAATGACGATGGGTCGACTGATCGGTGAACTCAAATCCCCAAAGTTGGCGAACAGCTACTCTGCGACGTAGCTGAGGAGGGTTACGGAATGCGTTCCCCAGGTCACGAATCGGACGATGAACATTCGATCGACGACGAAGAACTCAACGCTCGGCCCCATGGCAAAAGCGAATTCGTCGAGAACGTCTATGCGATTGTGCTGCGAATTCCGTATGGCCGGGTGACGACCTATGGGCGCATCGCGCGGGCGGTCGGGGCGCCGCGATCCGCTCGCATGGTCGGTTGGGCGATGCATAACAGCCCGGACGATGTATCCGAAAACGCCCACCGGGTCATCAACCGGAACGGCGAACTGACCGGCGGGTGGTCATTCGGGCATCCGTCGGTCATGCGGGCGCTGCTGGAAGACGAGGGCATCACGTTTATTGACGAATACCAGGTGGACCTGCCAAAGTACGTCTGGGAACCTGAGTTCGAGGACGACGACGAGCGATAGCTCAGCCGCCACCGACGAAATGGACGATCTCCAGTTTGTCACCCTCAGACACTTCGCGCGTCGCAAACTCCGAGCGCGGCACGATTGAGCCGTTCTGCTCCACCGCCACCAGCGACGTCTTCAGTCCGCGAGCGCGCACTAGATCTTCGATGGTTCGCACCTCTTCGAACTCGACCGGCTTTCCATTGATAACCAGTTGCATTTCGCTTCTTACCCCCTCGCCAGCGCTTCGGCATAACGCGCGGCGGCGCGTACCGGATCATCCGCCTTCAGGATGCCCGAGATCACCGCGACACCATGCGCTCCGGCTGCGACAACCTCGGCAACCCGTTCCGGCGTGATGCCGCCGATCGCGATGACCGGCAGCGGGCACGCGACCACGATCGACGCAATAAACTGTGAACCGCGACCCGCTTGCCCCGCTTTGCTCGCGGTCTCGTACACATGTCCCGCGATGACGAAATCGGCCCCGTCCTCGGCCGCGCGTTGGGCTCCCGCGACGTCATGCACCGAGCGCCCGATCAGCAGCCGACCGCCACTCAACGCTCGCACATCAGCGACCGATACACTCGATTCACCCAGTTGCACACCGTTGGCGTCGCTCAGGAGCGCCACGTCGACCCGGTCGTTGATGAACATCATGGCATTACTCACCATCGATCGAAGTCCACGAGCTGCGGCGAGCAATTCGCCGGCCGTAATCTCCTTCTCGCGCAGGTGCACCGCATCGACGCCGCCGCCAACGGCGCGAGCCGCGACCGCCGGAAACGCGCTCAGATCACACAGCCGGCGGTCACTGATGAGGTGCAATC
>JAICWZ010000019.1 GCA_025966355.1 Thermomicrobiaceae bacterium | reverse complement strand
GTCACCGTCGTGCTCTGTCCGACCTCGGAATCGAGCGAAACGGTTCCCTTCATGCCGGCAACCAGCTGACCGACAACATCGAGTCCATGCCCTTTGGCCGGCGGTCCGCTCTGGGCCGGACGCAGGCTGAACCCCGGCAGGAAGAGCAGCTGCAACGCCCGATCGCGCGTCAGCCCTTCCTCGGGCAGGGGATAGCCGCTCTCCTGCGCCTGGTCGAGCACACGTTGCTCGTCAATGCCGGCGCCGTCGTCGCGTATCTCGAGGACGACGCAGGCGCCCTCGCGCCGCGCGCTCAGGCGCAGCGTGCCGCGCGGTGGCTTGCCGGCGGCCTGCCGCACCGACGGCGCTTCGATCCCGTGATCGACCGCATTGCGAATTAAGTGCAGCAAGGCGGTGTTTAACGGCTCAACGTAGGCCGCATCGACCAGCTCGTCGCCGCCCTCCAACACGAAGACAGCCGCTTTGCCCTGACGCTGCGTCAGGCCACGGACGGCCCGCTCGGCATTCAGTCCAAACACCGAAACGGGCGTTAAGTGCAAGCTCCGCTTCCACTCCGCGAGCCGGCTGACAACCTGCCCGAGTCGCTGATCCGCCGCATCGGTCTCGATGCGAATATGATCGAGGTCGGCGGCCGAAATACTGAGATCGGATACGATTTCGGCCAGTTCGCGCGTCACCGCGAGCACGTTGTCGCCGGTGCGCAGCCGGTCGAGCAGGCCGCCGAGCCGGTCACCGGCGATGGCGATATCCTGCACCGTCTGTCCAAACCGGCGCGAGCGCTGCGGACCGCCGCCCGCACGCACCACGAGTTCGTCGGCCAGACGCGTCACCTGCTCAAAGGCGCCTGCGTCAACGCGCGTCTTGGCCGGTAGCTCGGTGCCGATCACCGGCTGGAACGACTCCGGTTGCAGTTGCGAGACGAGCCAGTGCAGATCGGCACCCAGTCGTTGCACACCGGCGATGACCTCATCGGTCAGTGGCGCGCCATTGAGCTTGTTGAGCGCCGATTCCAGATGCCAGCATTGATCGAGGAAAACCGAGGCGCCGGCCAGCGCCGACGTCTCTTTCAGCTTGATCAGCAGATTCCAGAGCGCCGCCTGCCCGCTGACCGACGCACGATCTGATTCCAGGCCATCGATCACGCCGGGGAACCGGTCGGCGATCTCAGCCACGTCCCGGATGAAGCGATCCGGGTCGCCACGTGTTCGGCCCGGGCCGCTGCGCGATTGTCCGCCACCGTGCGCCCGTTCCAGGACGTGCAGTGCCTCGTAGACATTTGCCGGTCGCGCGACGCTGTCCGGTGCCGGGCCGCCGATCCGGCCGGTTCCGAGGACGCCGGTCTGGAACTGGCTCGCCGGCACGTTGTAGCGACGCAGGATGCTCGCGACTTCGTCGGCCAATTGATCGATGCGTTCGGAATCGGCGGAGGCTGGATCGTCACTGTCGATCACGGCGGCAATTGCATGTCCGCCGGCCACCGTGACGTCGACGACGTCCGCTTCGACCGAGCTGTTCAAGGCGCGCACTGCCTGGTAAAGCGGTGCAAGGCGGGCCGCGAGCCGCTCAACCGAGCGCACACCGGCCGCCGAGGCCGAGGCGCGCAACGCTTTGACGCCATTCAGGAGCGCGTCGATCGTCTCACCACGATCAGGGTCGGCCGCCAGGCTCTCCGCCTGGGCAACGTACGAGGCGAGCAGCTGGCGCAATTCACGCACGCGCCCGAGCTGCTGGGTGGCGCTCTGCGGTTCGACAAATGGCAGCTGCGCGACGTCGTCGCAGACCGGCAGGTCGCTCGGCTCGCTGTCGCCCATCGCTTCGAAGATACGGGCGACTTCGACGGCGTTATTCAGATCGACTTCAACGAGGTAATCGGTGCCCCGGCGCGGCATTGAGCTGAGCGTGGAGCGCGCATGTAGCAGGATCGGGGCGGGGTCTTCATCAGCAGCGATGGCATGGACGACTCGCGCGAGATCGGCCGCTTCGGCGGTAATGAAATGACCGAGGTACGGTGCCGGTGCCGACGTTTCGGTCAACGCCAGATTGACCGCTTCCTCGACCAGCGCGGCGGCTTCGACGATCGGATGCGCGCCGGCCGCGACCGCGCTATCGCGCACGATGCGCAGCGTCCTGAGGATAGACTCGACGGTGTCGCGATCCGGGCTCTCGCGCTGCATCTCCATCGCGTCGACGCAGATCTGATCGACGTGCGGCTGAAGTTCCTCAGCGGCGCGAGCTAACGATCGGCTCTGTTGTGATGCCGAAAGCATTTCGGCTTCCTCGCTCACCTGCCCGCACCGTGTTCGGCGTGCGACCCGCCGGATGAATGCGTGTTCCGGTACACGACCCGCCCTCCGTCCGAGAGTTTCCCGGAACTAGCATAGCGAACCGCGACCGAATGCTCCTGAGCGATAAGTCCTGATAGCGAGCGATTCGGCTCGAAATCGATTCAGACCTTGGTACTGAATCCAGGTTTCGGCCGCGAAATCGGCTCATTACCCCGGCAACGCGACCAGGGCCAGCAACCCGTTCAGTTGGATGTCGAGTCGTTGCCAACGCTCGCCCTGATCGCTCGAATGCCAGATCTGCCCATCGCGGAGCCCGGCAAACAGCTCGTTTGGTCGATCGCGCGGCACAAGCAGCGCATAGGGCATGACCGGCAGCGGATCGGGCAGCCCACCACGCAGCACCTGCCACGGTTCGGAGCCGCGACGCCGGTAGATGTACGCCTCGGCGCTCTCGCGATCGCCGTGCGCATAGCGCGCCGAATGCGTCGCCGAGACGTACCAGAGATCGGGGTCGGCCGGATCGACCGCCAGCCCCCAAACGTAATGCCGGTCCATGCCATCGTCGACTTCCCGCCAGTTCACACCGGAATCGTCACTCACGGAAACGCCGCCGCCGGCCGCCTCGTAGACGCGCTCAAACGCTGTCGGGTGCGTCAGCACCGCATGCGAATCGTGGTAGGAACCGGGCTTGCGATCCTCCCAGGTCCGGCCGCCATCCGTGCTGCGCATCACACCGCCCAGCTCGATCCCGGCATAGATCAGATTCGGATCGTCCCAATGTGGGGATATCCAACGGACATGCGAGGTCCACGGGCGGGGCGGGAACGACCAGGTGGGAGCGCTGGGAATTTCGCGCAGCTGCGGCATGTCCTCCCACGTCTCACCTCCGTCGCGACTCCGGTAGAGCGAACTCGGCTCCGTCCCAGCGAAAATCGCGCCGACACCGCCCGTCCGATCCGATGGACTGACCGCAACCGAGAGCACGCGTGCGTGCGGGATGCCCTCACCCGCTGGCGCCCACGTCTCTCCACCATCGGCGCTGCGGAAGAGTCCACGATCGAACGTCCCGGCATAGAGTCGTTGTGGGTCGTGCGGATCGACCGCCACGCACTGCACGCCGACATCGGCCAGCAGTTGCATTACCGACCATGCACCGTTGCGCTCGGTCAACCGCACCACATCGTTGCCAGTCGCCGCGACCAGGGTTGTCATGGTGTCCTCTCAATCGTCCTGGCTAGTTGCTGCCGCTCTGCGCCGTCTGCTTGCGTGGATTGTTCTGCTCACCGGCGGTGAACGGGTTGTCCCACGACACGTTGCCATTCGCGAAGCGATTCGGATCGAACGGCTCGAGGTCGAAGGCGGCTCGGCCGTGCAGAATCATCTGCGCCAGCGCCTTGCCGGTCGCCGCGCCCCAGGAGAAGCCGCCGCCATTGAAACCGGCCGCGACATAGAGCCCTTTCGCGGATCCGTACCGGCCAATCAACGGCAGGCCATCCGCCGTAAAGCCCATGATGCCCGCCCAGCAGCGCACGACCTTGAGCGAGCCGAGTGGGGGGAAGAGCGTCGCGATGCACTCGCCGATCCCCTTGAGCACCGGCGGGCTGACGCGTTCGGCATATGAACCGAGGCCCTCATTGATATCGAGCCGCCGGTAGCCGCCGCAGAGGATCTGACCGGTCGCCGTCTGCCGCCCGTATTCCTTATCGAAATTCGTGCCGAACGGATGGCGAATGACGTCACCAACCGCCTCGGTCACCAAAATCTGGCCGCGTGCCGGCACCAGCGCGCCGGCCGGCAGATCATCGAGCAGCGTTGGTGTCCAGGAATTGGCCGCCACCACGACCGTCTCGGCCAGCACCGTGCCGCGCGACGTCTCGACGCCGGTTACGATGCCGTTCGCCACACAAATCTTGTTGACCGGTGTCCAGGGGTGGAACTCGGCACCGAAGCGGCGCGCGCCGTTGGCGAGCGCATGCACCAGATTGAACGGCCAGAGATGTCCACTGCCGCGTGCGAACTTGGCACCGAGCACCCTGTCCGAGACGACCGGAACCATCGACTTGAGCGCCTTCAGATCGAGCATCTCGACATCACCGCCCAGCTCGCGCTGCGCCTTCGTCGTCGATTCCAGATGCTCGAACTGTTCTTCATTGGTGGCGATATCGAACGTGCCGGGAAGGCGCAGCATGAAATCGTCTTCCAGCTCACGCGGCAGTTCATCGCGCAGCATGCGCAGGTTCTCGGTGGTCAGGGCGTAAACCGCTTTACCCGTTTCGGTGAGCATCGACGAGCCTGATCCGGTCATGCCGCCGTTGCGCCCGGAGGCGCCCGAGCAGATGCCGCGTAGGTCGAACACCGCCACCCGCTTGCCACGTTTCGCCAGCTGATAGGCGATCGAACAGCCGACCAATCCGGCACCGACGACGACCGCGTCCACCTCTTTGGGAATTGACCGCTGCTCCTCCGCCACGCTGTTTCCTCTCCGGTTCTCGCTTGCCACCGCAGTCCCATCATAGCAACCAGGTGGATATCCCGCGAGAGCCGGGCGATTCGACACGCCTCGTGCATGCGCACATCGGCCGGGCGTCATCAATGACGCACCCTACGTAGGGGGTTGATTGATCAAACCCGGCGCGCCGTTCAGGCGGCGCCTTTCCTCCCCGCTTGGTACACCTCCCATGTCCCCATTCAGGCGCAACGCTAAATCAATGACCCATCCCTATACCGCGCTCAAAACGACGCGTGGATGGCAGCGGCGGCGAGGCTGGCGACGAAAACAACGACGATCAGCGCGACGATGAAAAGGGCGACAAACAGAAGAAAGGAGCGGAGCGCCGAACGCTGGGCTCGGCGCTGGGCACGGGCCATCTCGGGACTCGGTTGGCGCCGAGCGTAGTTCGCTAGCCGTTGCTGGGCCGAGGTATTGCCGGTGTAGCGCTGAAAGAGGACATCGTTGACGGCATCGGCACGGATCGACATGTCATACTCTCGTCGCGTGTCCGTACGGCTGAGCACGGCATAGGCGGCGTTGAGCAGCTTCGCACGTTCCTCCGCCCGCCGGCGCTGGTTTGCCTCGGTGAATTTGTCGGGGTGCGTCGCGCGCATCAACTGCCGGTAGGCGCGCGTGATCTCCCGTTTCGACGCCGTGAACGGCACGTCGAGAATTTCATAGTAGTTGATGCTCGGGTCGAAGTTTCGCGTCGGCGGCATCATCTCATCCCGCGAGGCAGATCAGGTTGGTCTCGCCCATTGTACGGCAGCGCCGCTCCCGAGTTTTCACCGGCGCTTCGACTGCAACTGTTCACGCAGATAATGCCGAACCGGGGGTATCGTCCTGATCGCCGCTCATCGACTGGTATGAATCTTGTAACATGAGAACAGACGTTCCCGCATCGGCGCACGTCCGACGGGTACCGGACATGGCGCGGGCGTCCACACCGAGAGTGAGGGTTCGTATGCCACACCCAAAGCGTGAATCAGCCGCGGCGCTGCTGGTCAAGGAGCATTTCACGCCGCGCGAGGTCTCCGAGCTGTTGGAGATCGATATGTATGTGATCGAACGAGCCGCTCGTGATGGCGCGCTTAAGGCAAACGTCGTCGATCACCACGTGCTTGATATCAAGCGCGAAGATCTGCTCGACTGGCTCGATCGCTGGGAGCATCTCGCCCCCTAGCCACATGAACTCGATGAAGTGCGACAACTCACGATCGTGCCAAGGAAGCTGCGTACACCGTCGTTGACACGACCGTCTCCGCACGTGTGAGTGGACAAACACTTTTGGGGCTTGAACAACGATCTTCGCCGGCGAAGCAGGCCGCACAGCCACGCAACGAGCCTTCGCCGGATCGGCTCGACACTCGACCGATGCCCGTCATCGACGGGCTGGTACACGCTGTGGTGATCAGCCTGTCCCGACTGGTACGGACGATCCCCTGGCCCATCTTGCATCTCTTCGCGTCGATAGTCGGTCTGCTGGCAATGCCGTTTCGCTGGCGTCGCATCGTGCTGGGCAACGTCCGGCATGTCCGCGCCGGAGATCAACCTGCCGCGATCGTCGCGTTCTATCTCGGGATGCAGCAGATCGCGAGTCATATCAAGACGGTCTTCGGCATGTTGCGCGCCGGTTCCGCTCATGTCGATGGTGACGAGATGATCATCGAGGGCACCGAGTATCTGGAACCTCACATCGGCCGACGCGGTATCGTGATCGTCGCGCCACATGCCGGGCCGTATCCACTGCTCGGGATGCTCGCGAGCCGCTGGCTGCGCACGCGCGCGTTTGACGGCGAATTCGCGGTCGTCGTTCGGCTCTTCGAACCGTTCCGCTCAAAGGCGCTCATGCGCTGGTTCACGCGCTGCTTCCACGACGCCGGAGTCGTCATCTTGCCGGCCGACGGCCAGCCACGCCAGCTCGCGCGCCGGCTCCTTTCGGTACTCTCCGCTCACGGCATCGTGGCGCTCCTCATCGACGAACCGACGCCCACCCCGTCGCTCACGGTCCCCTTCTTTGATTCCAGCATTCGCCTGCCGGTTGGCCCGGTGCGGCTGGCTCGCGCGACCGGCAGCGTCATCATCCCGAGTATCGCGACGTACGGCCGCGGCCGGAAGGTGACGCTGCGCGTCGGCGAACCGATCGAGCCATCAGATTCCGTCGAGGAAACGCTCACGCGCATCGCCCGAGCGCTCGAGAAGCTGATCGCGGTACACCTCGACCAGTGGAGCATGCTGACGCCGATCTGGGCCGAACCGAGCCTCGCTCCGATGGCCGGACAGAGTTACGCCGATTTACATGTACACACAACCGGGAGTGACGGCCTCTGTGAGGTGCAAGACTGGTCTGAACAAGCCGATGCGTCGGCGCTGCGTCTGATCGCCATCACCGACCACGACCATATCGCCACCGTCCGGCGCTGGCACGAATCGGAACACGACCGGCCGGATAACGTGCTGCCAGGTGTCGAAATCACGGCGCGCGGACGCATCGTCCACATCGGCATACTCTTCCCGCGCGCCGTCCCGGCCGAGATCCCACGGCCCGGTACGCCACTCCTCGACGTCGTGCGCTGGGCGCGCACGATCGACGGTGCGATCGTCGTGCTGGTGCATCCACTGCCGGGACTCTGGCGCCTTCAACTCCGGCGTATGGCTCGCGCCGGCCTGCTCCCCCACGCCGTCGAAACGCGCTTCCCGCTCGCCTATTGGCGCACACCCGCCATCGAAGATGCCGCTCGTCGTTATCGTCTGGCGATGCTGGGCAGCACCGACGCGCACCTGACGCCCGCGCAGCTTGGCCGGTTTGCCACCGAGTTCCCGGGGGAATCGATCGACGACCTCGTTCAGGCGATTCACGAGCGCACGACACGCGCGGTGAAGCGGCCGATCGAATGCCGCCCGCCATTGATGGTGTACGCGCTTCAATGTGTCTACAGCTGGCTGCTGCCGTTCCGTGAACAACCGGCGGTCGCGCGGCTTCGACAACGGCTGTTGCGTCGCGCACGGATGCACGTCGTTCAGGACAACAACACCGGGACAATCAAGACGCGATCAGACGATTAGATGCTCGGGTAGTGCAGCTCGAGACCGATCATCACGACGCTTGCAATCGTAATCAGGCCGAGCCAGCAGGTCGTCATCAGGAACTCGGCGCGCACCAAATCGGTGATCGAGCGGTGGCTTCGGTGCAGCGCGCGACGCACGGCACGGAAATCGCCGGCAGCCACCAGCAGGAGCGCACACGCCAGCCCGACGAGCAGCGCCAGCCACGACCAGAGCACCGGACCGGGCAGCGCGTTCATCCCGTGCTGAATCGCGTCGCGGTTGCTTTCAGCCGTTTGGACCGCATAAATGATCACCGTCACGGCTGCCGCCAGCGCTACGGACGAGCGGACACGCCAGATCCGACCACGGAGCGACCGTTCCCGATGCACCCACCAGACCGTTATACCTATCGCGATGAGCACGGGCGCTCCGATGATGGCGAGATGCTCGACTCGCGTGTATTGAGCCGCGATCTGATTGACCTGGGGGCTGAAGAAATAGCCGACGCCGAGCGGCAAACCGGCCCAGACAAACGACGCCGGCGCGGCGCCAATCACATAGTCACGAAATGGGATGCGCAACAGACCGGTGCCGAGCGCCATGTACATGCGGACAATCGGAACGAGCCGCCCAACGAACACGATGCGAATATCGCGCCGGCCAAATCGCTCGCGCCACTCTTCCAGAATCTCACGGCTGCGCTGTTCATGACGCTGCAACAATCGCGACAGCAGCCGTGCGCCGCCCGTTCGTGCGACGAGATGCAGCGTCACCGTGCCGCCGAGATCCGCCAGCACCACCGCGATGAGCCCGACGATGAGTTGCGGGGCGCTGTGGATCGCGAAGCCGCCGGTGATCAGCAGGGCGACTTCCATCGGTATGCCTGTTGGAATGCCGAGCTCGCCGGCAAATACCAACAGGGCGACGATGAGGATTCCGTACTGAAGGATGAGCTGTTCGATCGCCGCACGCTCCTCAGCCCGTGAGCCGTCACGCTCACCGCACATTCCCCAGTACGGTTATCGACGGCCTCCAAGGACAAGGATACAATCAGCGGGGTTACGATGCGTGTCCGAATCGGGCGCGACGCACGCGAATCGAGACGCGACTCATCGACCTGGAACCGTGAGGAGAGGAAAGGGAATATCCATGACCGTTGTCGTTCCAAGTGAGATGGTGGGATCGCGCATTCGACGCAAGGAAGATCCGCGCCTCATTACCGGTTCTTCTACCTACGTTGACGATTTTCGGCTTCCGGGCACGCTCTTTGTCGCCTACGTGCGAAGCATCTATGGGCATGCGCGCATCAACACGATCGATACATCCGAAGCACGCGCGATGCCCGGTGTGGCCGCCGTCGTGACCGGCAAAGAACTCGATGATTTCATTCATACACGGAGCAAGGAGGCGCAGCCCGATCCCGGCACCCCTCTCGCTGAAGTGCTGGCGATCGATACGGTGCGCTACCTCGGTCAGCCACTGGTGGCTGTGCTCGCCGACTCGCAATACGCGGCACGCGACGCGGCCGACGCCGTTGCCGTCGATTACGAAGCCTTGCCCGCTGTCACCACCATCGAGGAAGCGCGTGCAGAGGACGCGCCGCAGATCTGGGCAGGCGCCGCGCACAACGTCGGCGTCTCCAGTGACCATCTCACCGGCGATGTCGAAGGTGCATTTGCCGGAGCCGATGTCGTGGTGAAGCAGCACATTGTCAGTCAAAAAGTCGCGGGCGTCCCGATGGAGGGTCGCGCCGTACTGGCCGCACCCGATCCGATGACCGGTGGGCTCACCATCTGGACCTCGACGCAAGCAGCGCACAGCGTCCGCTCGGCGGTCGCTCGCAAGCTGGGGCTGAACGAATCGCAGGTGCGCGCCGTTGCACCCGAGGTCGGTGGCGCCTTCGGCGTCAAGATTGGCGCCTACCAGGAGGATTATGCAGGGGCCGCGCTGGCGCTCATGCTCAAGCGGCCGGTCAAGTGGATCGAAACGCGCAGCGAAGGCTTTCAGGTAACGAATCACGGACGTGCCCAGGCCGTCGAGATCGAAGTCGCCGCCCGTAAAGACGGCAAAATCCTGGCGTATCGACTGAACGTTGTCCAGGATTTCGGCGCCTTTCCACGTGGTACGTACCTTCCCAATACCACCGCCAGTATGGCAGTCGGCTGCTACGACATCCCGGCCGTCGAGACGCACGCCTCCGGCGTTTACACCAACACCATGGCGATTGGCGCCTATCGCGGCGCCGGCCGCCCCGAAGCCGCCTACTACATCGAACGCGCGATCGATCTGGTCGCCAACGCCGCGGGTCTCGACCCGGCCGAGGTGCGCCGGGTGAACTTCATCGACCCCGCCCGTTTCCCATTTACAACCCCAACCGGCTTACGATACGACACCGGGGAATATGCGAAGGCGCTGAATAAGGCGCTGGACACGGTTGGTTACGCCGATCTGCGTGCGAAGCAAGCGGAGATGCGGGAGCAGGGTCGTTATCTCGGCATCGGCCTCGCCTCGTATGTCGAGATCTGCGGCTTCGGCCCCTGGGAAAGCTCGACTGTGCGTATCGAGCCGAGCGGCGATGTTTCAGTCTTTACCGGCATCTCGCCGCACGGCCAGGGCCAGGAGACGTCGTTCGCCCAGATCGTTTCCGACCGACTGGGCGTGGATTTCGATCGCATCGTTGTCTACCATGGCGATACCAACAACACGCCGCAAGGACGTGGCACGATGGGCAGTCGAGGACTCGCGATCGGCGGCAGCGCGGTCGTCCTGTCGACCGACAAGCTACGCGAGAAAGCGAGCCGCATCGCCGCCAGCATGCTCGAAGCGTCGTACGACGACATCGAACTGGCCGAGGCCAAGTACCGCGTCAAAGGTGCGCCTGACCGCGCCGTGACGATGGATCAGATCGCGGCTGTCGCCTATAGCGGCAAGGTTCCGGCTGATCTTCAGCCGGGGTTGGAGACAACCGATTTCTTCCGGCCGGAAAATACTACCTTCCCCTTCGGCACACACATCGCCGTCGTTGAAGTACTGCCGGAAACCGGCGAAATCAAACTGCTGCGCTACGTCTCGATCGACGACTGCGGCTTTATCGTCAGTCCAATGCTGGTCGAAGGCCAGGTGCATGGCGGGCTGGCACAGGGAATCTCGCAGGCGTTGCTCGAAGAGGTGGACTACGACGAGAACGGCCAACTCCTGACCGGTACCTTGATGGACTACGCCATCCCGAAGGCCGAAACCTTCCCGATGATGTTCGAGACGGGCCACACCGAGACCACGACACCGCTCAACCCACTCGGCGCCAAAGGCATCGGCGAAGCGGCCACCATCGGCTCGACGCCCTGCATCGCCAACGCCGTCATGGACGCCCTCAAACCCTTCGGCATCACCCACCTCGACCTGCCGCTGACGCCGCAAAAGGTCTGGAACGCGATCC
>JAICWZ010000227.1 GCA_025966355.1 Thermomicrobiaceae bacterium | reverse complement strand
GATGGCGTCGATCGCTTGCGAGCCACATTTGACGACCGGTCGACACGACTCGGGGTGTTTGCAGTCGAGAAGTCGAGCTCGTTTACGTCGCTGTTACAGACCGCTGTTAAGCTGCCTGACAGCGAAGGCGTGCACAGCAATTGGCGCGCGCCAGCCTGAACCCCCGGGAAGTGAATGGAGGAACGCATGGACTGGGCCGAAATTACACTTGACCGCTTGCGGCGGCAAGATGTCCGGCTCGTCACCTTTGTCCCCGATGGAGCGCTTGCCAAGCTCATACAAGGCTTTGAGGCCGATTCCGGTATCGAATGCTTCACCGCCACGCGCGAGGATGAAGCGGTCGCGATCGCCTGTGGCGGCGCGATGGGCGGGGCACGCTCGGTCACGCTGATGCAGAGCAGCGGATTTGGGAATATCGCGAACGCGCTCGCCTCGCTGGCGACGCCGTATCAGATTCCTGTGCTGATGATCATTACTGAGCGCGGCATTCTCGGCGAATTTAATCCGGTGCAAACACCGATCACCCGTGTCCTGCGTTCAACGCTCGACGGACTCGGTATCCCGCACGTGACCTTGGATGATCTTAACAAGGTGGAATTCTTGGTTGACCGCATGGCGTCGCAATGCTTCAACGCTCAGCAACCGGCTGCGTTGATCGTTTCGCCGATGCTTACCGGCGGCAAGACGTCGCCCGGTTCGGCACCGTCCAAGCGAGCGGCTTAGCACGTAGATGCGCGCGCGTCAGCGAAAGGAAACCTGCAGATGCAGATTCTAGAGGCCACAGCGACCAAAGCGAATTTGATGGATCGCTTCGGGCTGACCCGACGACTGGTCGACCTGCTCCACGAGGGTGAGGCGATTGTCGGTGGCATTGGGAACGCGAACTTCGATCTCTTCGGTGCCGGCGATCGGCCGGAGAATTTTTACATGCTCGGCAGCATGGGTATGGCGGTGCCGATTGGGCTCGGGGTCGCCATGGCGCAGCCGGAGCGCCAGGTGATCGTGCTCGAAGGCGATGGCTCGCTCTTGATGAGCCTCGGCTGCCTCAGCACGATCGGCATGGTCGCACCGCCGAATCTCACCGTGGTCGTCTGGGACAACGGCGCCTATCAAATGACCGGCGGCCAGCCGACGCCCGCTGCTGCCACAACCGATCTGGTGCAGGTGGCGCAGGCTGCCGGCATCGCCAACAGCAACTGGGCGCAGGATGAACAGCACTTCGAGCGCCTCGTGCAGCAGGCGCTCTGGTCAGAGGGCCCATCCTTCATCGGCGCGGGCGTCCTGCCGACCGCCAGTCAATCGCACCCCGAATTCGACCCCGTCATCCTCAAAGACCGCTTCATGCGCGGCATCGGCGCCAAGCCGGCGAGATAGAAGATCCGCGCGGGTGAAGCCGCGAGGGCGCCATGCATGGCGCCCTCGTCACCCATTACTCGCGTCGCCGGACCCACGCTCGCTCACCCCAAGTCCCCTCTCTCCCGCGCGGTGCGGGAAGAGGGATTGGAGGCGCCTGCCTCTCTTCCTGCCACATGAACACGTTGTCACTCCCGCTGAACGATTATTTCTTGACTCACCTTGCTAAACGCGCATACTAGATGCCATTCCGTCGCCAAAATCTGCGGTACGCTGGCTCCACTCACGAGAATGACAGGCACGTTTCAGCACGATCCCGCAATGCCGTGTACTGCGTGAAGGCGATCGAAGGACGAGTTTTGGCTGTCCGTTGGCGACGTTTTGTGCATGAGCGTCGCCGGATCGCTAAGGTGAGGTGCTCATGACATCGACCATTTCGCGCCGCATGTTTCTCACGCGAGCGTCCACTGGCGCCGTGGCCATCGGGGCGCTCGGCAGCGTGCCTGGCCTCGCCGCGGCCGCGCCGGCCCAAACCGGTGTGACTGAGGAGCCGCCCGAGATCGCGCTCACGGAGCCGTTCGTGGTTTATATCCACGATCCCTCCGCGGGGGAAGTCGCGATTATCAGCGGCACGCAGGAAGTTACGCGACACGATCCCGTGCTCGTCGCCCATCTGCTGAACCTCATGGGCTAAAAGCGGTTCCGGTTGAACGAGCCCGTTCGTTATGACAGGAGGCAGACCGTGTCGTCCCATCGCGAGGCACCCGAAATTTCAAAAGATCCGGTCGCGGACAACACTGATGTCTACGCATTCGTGAGTCCCGATCAGCCCGACACCGTGACGATCATTGCCAACTACATCCCCCTCGAGGAGCCAGCCGGCGGTCCGAATTTCTTCCAGTTCGGCGACGATGTGCTCTACACACTCTACGTCGACAATGACGGCGACGCGGAGCCCGATATTACCTACGAGTTCCGCTTTCAAACGCAGATCCAGAACCCGGATACGTTCCTCTACAATACGGGACCGATCACGGCACTCGACAGTCCCAACTGGAACGTGCGCCAAACGTACTCGGTCACACGGATTGAGGGTCTGACGTCCTACCGGAGACGTTCAGTGGGCAAAACGGCCGTGCTGGCAAGCAATCTTATGACTCCGCCCTGTCGTATCGGGCCGCGCTCGACACCGGATTATGAGGCGCTGGCCGAGGCGGCGGTGTATGAACTACCCACCGGTCAAACCGTGTTCGCCGGACAACGAGCCGAAGGCTTCTTTGTCGACCTCGGTTCGATCTTCGACCTGGGTGACCTGCGACCGTTTCAGAACCTCCATCTGATCCCGTCTGCCGCGGCGGCTGGAGTCAACGGCACCAAAGGGTTCAACGTCCATACCATCGCCTTGCGAGTGCCCAAGACGGAACTGACGCAGGACGGCTCCAATCCGACCGATCCAACCGACCAGCGATCGGTGGTTGGCATCTGGGCGGCCGCCAACCGGAGCAAAGTGACCGTGCGATTGAACGCGAAACAGCCGAATGTTAGTACCGGCCCGTGGGTGCAGGTTTCCCGGCTCGGCAACCCACTCTTCAACGAAGTGATCGTCCCGCTGGGCGACAAGGACGCCTGGAACTTGCTCGATCCGGCAGACGACCAGCAATTCCTGGAGTATGTCGAGCATCCAGAACTCGCCAGGCTGCTGCCGGTCCTCTATCCCGGAGTCTTTCCACACCTGGCTTCGCTCAGTGCGGATCGCGCTGACCTCGTGGCGATTCTCTTGACCGGCATCCCGGCCGGGATCATCCCGGGTTTCCAGAACTACACCGGCGCGACGAACGCTGACGTGCTACGCCTGAATATGGCGATACCTCCGACAGCCGATCCGAATCCCTTCGGTATCCTGGGCGGCGATCTCGCCGGGTTCCCGAACGGCCGAAGGGTTACTGATGATGTGGTGACGATCGAACTTCGTGCGATCGCGGGTGCTACCTACCCGCTCGTCGACGCGAGCTTCGCACCGGATGCGGCGGCGAATCTCGTGACCGACGGCGTGACCGCGGCCAGCAACAGCATGCCGTTCTTGCCCACGTTCCCCTACCTTGGGGTCCCAAACGAAGGCTTCGACCATCGACACGATCCGTAGCGCGGCGCCCAACGTCAGCACAACGGGCAGGCCGCGCAGCCTGCCCGTTGCGTATCTCGCCGAGCGACAAGCGACGCATCGACCGCCGGCATCGTAGATACTCGAACTGCTAGCGCCAGTCGACCTCGGTCACCGATTCGGCGGTGATCGTAACGCGCTCGGGCGAATGCCCGCCCGGTCGCCAGATCGAATAGTCTCCAGGCGAAAGAGAAGGGAAGACCGCCGCGCAGATCGAACGCTCGTCGATCTTGCGTTCAAGGATGTCGACGTGCTGCCGCGACGCGTCTTGGCCCGCTGGGCTAATCTCGATCTCGGTTCCCCGCAGGTCGTGCGGCGCATAGATCACAAGCGCTCCGGCATCGTCGCCGATGTCGAGCATGATGAAGCCGTGGAGTGCCTGCTTGTCATGGCTCTCATGCGCCATCGTCATCCTCCGCTCGCTTATCGTCCCTTGAAGACAGCCTGGCGTTTTTCGACGGTGGCCCGCAGGCCTTCTTTGTGGTCTTCCGTACCGCCGCAGATCTGGCCGCCGCGGCGTTCGTTGCGCAGGGCGTCCTCGAAGGCGAGTTCGGCGTTCTGGCGAATCAGCTCCTTGGCGAGGCCGATGGCGACGGTCGGCCCGGAGGCGAGCCGGGTTGCCCATTCCATGGCGGTCGGCATCAGCTCTTCCGGCTCGACGAGCGCGTTGATGAGGCCGATCTTGTCCGCTTCCTGGGCGTCGATGATGCGGCCGGTATAGATCATCTCGGCGGCGCGCGAGGCGCCGATG
>JAICWZ010000522.1 GCA_025966355.1 Thermomicrobiaceae bacterium | reverse complement strand
GGCCGGGTGTCGAACGCTTCGACGACGGCGCCGAGGCGCCGGGCGGTGGCGATCGCCTGCAGACCGGCGACACCGGCACCCAGGACGAGAACCTTAGCGGGGCGAATCGTCCCGGCGGCGGTCATCAGCAGCGGGAAGAATTTCTGCAATGAATTGGCGGCCAACAGCACGGCCTTGTAGCCGCCGACTGTGCTCATCGAGGAAAGCGCGTCCATCGACTGGGCACGTGTGATACGCGGAATGGCATCCATGCTCATGGCCGTGACGCGCTGTTCGGCGAGCTTGACCACCAGATCAGGCGATACGAGTGGCTGCAAGAAGGCGATCAGGTACGTGCCGGGCTTCAGCGCTTTGACTTCTTCATCGGACGGTCGCTGCACTTTCACCACGACAGTGGATGCCCCGTACAGCGCCGCGGCGTCGGGAACGATCTCAGCCCCCGCGCCCTCGTACATCGAATCGAGGAAACTCGCCCCTTCGCCGGCCCCATGCTCGATGAGGATGCGGAAACCGGTGCGGGCCAGTTTGCGGACAACGTCCGGGGTCAGCGCGACGCGGCGTTCACCGGTCATCGTCTCCCTCGGCACGCCGACCACCAGGCTGGGAGAATTTTGAGCCTCAGGCTGCAAGTCGCGCGCTCCTTAAATATGATCTACCGGACAGCGAATCGCCTTGATCGACAGGTTCATACGCTGGCTGACGCGCCCCAATCCGCGTAGCCGCTCATTAGGTTAATGTTGCGAACAGGCGGCGTCAACTCCCGGGCGTCCTGTTTGGCGGATCAAGCGTGGCAATACCTGCCAATTTGAGCAATTATCGTCGAACGCAGGTCGTTTCAGCCAGTGCGTCCAGTGAACAATACCGAAGCGAAGGGAGCAGTGATGGGTCAGCGTGTGGTGCAGGTCGATGCGTTTACGAGCGAGGCGTTCCGGGGCAACCCGGCGGCCGTCTGTCTGCTCGAGCGACCGGCCGATGATGCGTGGATGCAACTCGTGGCGCGCGAGATGAACCTGTCGGAGACCGCCTTCCTGGTTCCGAACGCGACTGGATTCCAGCTGCGCTGGTTCACGCCGTCCGCCGAGGTCGATCTCTGTGGGCATGCCACGCTCGCCAGCGCGCATGTCCTCTGGGAAGACGGGCATCTCGCGCTCGATCACGCGGCGTGCTTCGAGACGTTGAGCGGCAGTCTCACTGCCGATCGCGAGGGCGACTGGATCGAGCTCGACTTCCCGGCCGAGCCTGAGCAGGAAGCGCCAGCGCCGACATCGCTCGCCGCTGCGCTCGGCGCGACACCACGCTACGTCGGACGTAACCGGATGGACTATTTAGTCGAGTTCGAGGACGAGGCGACGGTGCGCTCGCTCACGCCGGACATGCGCTTGCTCAAGTCGATCGAGGCGCGCGGCTTCATCGCGACGAGTCGTTCGTCGTCTCCCGATTTCGATTTCGTCTCGCGCTTTTTCGGCCCGGGCGTCGGAATCGACGAAGATCCGGTCACGGGATCGTCACATTGCTGCCTCGGGCCATTCTGGTCCGCACGGCTCGGCAAAGACGAACTGATCGGCCGGCAGGTGTCGACACGCGGCGGTGTCGTGCGCGTCCGTCTGGCAGGCGACCGCGTTCGCCTTGGCGGTCAGGCCGTGACAGTGATGCGCGGGGAATTGGTGTAGGGCAGGCGTCCCTTGAAATACCTCAGTTACGATCTGATCTATAAACTTTGTCGATGTTGAAGCCGGTGACGCCTGATGTGTCGCTCGCGGCGGTCCCGGTGATGCTGATGACGATATCGGTCGTACGCTCGTAGTGTAGCGTCGGTTTGTTAAGTGCCTGCCTACGCAAGTGTTGGTGGTCTACGCGGGTTTCAGCTCGTTGTGATGAGGGATGGTCTCCTGTTATGAGTAACCGATGCGTGATGTTCCTCGACGAGTCCGGCGATCACAGCCTGACGATGATCGATCCTCAATACCCGCTGTTTGTTCTGGGCGGCATCATCGTTGATCGCGATTACGCGAGCCGGGAGTTGGTGGAGCGCGTCCGGCAGTTCAAGCTCGACGTGTTCGATCGGGATGACTTCATTCTGCACACGGCAGACAT
>JAICWZ010000136.1 GCA_025966355.1 Thermomicrobiaceae bacterium | reverse complement strand
CGGTATCCGCGCCAAAGGGACTGTGCGGCTCTCGTTCCGGCTGACGGTCGTGCAAGGCGACGATCCGCAAGCGGTGCTTGGACAGCGGATCGCCAAGGAGTTCGTCACTGATATGGCGGCGATCGGTGTGCAGGTACAGGAACTCGCGGTGCCGGACACGCAGCTCAACGCCGATGCTGCATCGGGCGGAATCATCGCCAATCGTTCGTTTGATGCGATCGATCTGGAAAGAGATCAACGCTCGGGCATGCTGGAGTTCGCCGCACGCTTCAATAGCACCGGCATACCAGGGGCGAACAACCCCGGCGGCCTGAATATCTCGGGATATCGCAGTGCGCTAACGGACTCATCGCTCGACGCGCTGACCTCCACGGCCGACGTGCAAGCGCAGATGAACCTGCTCGCCACCGCGCAACGTGCCATCTATCACGATCTGCCGGTCATCCCGATCTACGACCATTTCGAGGTCGATGCCAGCCGCTCGTATGTCAATGGGCTCAAGGGCGGGCCGATTTCCGGACTCTGGTGGAACACCGAGGAATGGTGGATCAATCACGATCAGGCCGCGCCGTAGGAGAGATTGCACCGGGTGGTTCGGTTAGACGGTGTGGGTGATCGTCGCGCCTTCCATGACGATGTCCAGGACGATCGCGGCGCCGGCAACCGCTCGGCTGCGCGCTTCATCGTTCAGCGCCTCAGCAACGCGCGCGGCGCGCTCGGGGTCCACGAACGCGAGGATCGAGGGGCCAGCACCGCTGAGGCAGGCACCAAAGGCGCCATGTTCGACGGCTGACTCAATCATCGGCCCGACATGCGGAAAAAGCGCACATCGATACGGCTGATGCAACGTATCCTGCATCGCCTCGCAGAGCAGTGGAAAATCACCCTGCACCAGCGCCATCAGCAGAAGCGCACAGCGACCGAGATTGGCAACGGCATCCTGTCGCGGGACCGTGAGCGGCACCACCGCACGCGCATCGGCCGTGAGCCCAAACGCATCCGGCACGAACAGAACGACTTGCAGCGCACCACCCAGCGGGATCTGCCGGCAAATCACGCGATCCGGGCAAATCAGCGAGAGCGTGACGCCGCCGAAGAGGGAAGCGGAGACGTTGTCGCCGTGACCTTCAATGCCGGTCGCCAGCTCGAAGATCTGTTGTCGTGAAAGTTGATCGCCCAGCAAATGATTCCCCGCCAGAAGTCCGGCGATGAGCGCCGTCGCTGAGCTGCCGAGTCCACGGGCGACAGGTATGTCGGACGAGACGCTCACCCGGCAGTGCGGGAGTGCCAGGCCGACCGCCTCCGCCGCCAGCTGCATCCCCTGCTCGATGAGATTCTCGCCGCCGGCGAGGTCAGGGCCGCCATCGAAGACGTATCCGTCATCTGCCGGTTCGACGATGACCGTGGTGTAGAGGCTCAGAGCGACCGCGAGCGTATCGAAGCCGGAACCGAGATTCGCGCTCGAAGCGGGAACCTTAACGCTGAAGCGCACCGGCCAGCACCCCTTCCAGCGCGTCGAGCGTCGGGTCGATCAGCACCGGCTTGTTGGCGAGCGGCCGCTCGTCGGAACCTGCTCCAAGGTGATAGTCGATCACCGCCTCGGTGTCCTTCATCAGATTACCGGTCAGGATACCGGCCACGAACGCATTTGGCGCGATCGTGCCCGCCTGAACGAGCTTGCGCAGACCGGCCAACGTCGTCGCCGAGGCAGGCTCGCAGCCGATCCCCGCCCGATCGATCATCGCCTTGGCATCGAGCAGTTCGGTATCACTGACGATTTCGACGGCGCCATTGGTAATCTCGATCGTGCGCCGGGCGCGCGCGTAACTGACGGGATTGCCGATGCGGATCGCGGAGGCGACCGTCTCCGCTTCCATCGGCTCAAAGCTCCGGAAACCGCTGCGAAACGCCTCATAAAAGGGCGACGCACCGGCCGCCTGAATCACGGCCACACGCGGCGGTTCGGCCAAAATACCGGCTGCTTGCAGGTCGATCAGGGCACGTCCCAGCGCGCTGCTATTCCCGAGGTTGCCGCCGGGCAGCACGACCCAATCGGGCAACGCCCATTCGAGTTGCTGCAGCAGATCGAATAGGATCGTTTTCTGCCCCTCCATGCGGAAGGGATTGATCGAGTTGAGCAGGTAGATGCCGTAGGCGTCGCTCGCCTGCTCGACCAGCTTCATCGCGGCATCGAAATCGCCGCGAATCTGCACGATCGTGGCGCCGTAGGCGATCGTCTGGCCGAGCTTGGCAGCCGAAATTTTCCCTTCCGGAACGAACACAATCGAGGGTACGCCCGCCAGCGCCGCGTAAGAGGCGACGGATGCCGACGTATTCCCGGTCGATGCGCAGGCGACGATTCGCGCACCGGTCCACTTGGCGTGGCTGGCCGCGACCGTCATGCCGCGATCCTTGAACGAGCCGGTCGGGTTCTCGCCCTCGTGCTTGAGCACCAGTCGCTCGACGCCGGCCCAACGTGCCAGCGATTCGACGTCATACAGGTTGGTGTTGCCTTCCGGCTTGGTAACGATCGCATCGCCGGGAATCGTGGGCAGGAGTTCGCGAAAGCGCCAGACACCGCTCTGGTCGAGCCGCCCCCGGCCGCCGAGCCGCTGGTCAAAGAGGTCCGTGGCAAGCGGAGACGTGATCCCAAGGTCGATATCGAGCAAGCCGCCGCAGTCGCAGCGATTGCGAACCTCATTGGCCGGGTATTCGCGTCCGCACTCCATGCAGCGCAGCAGCACGCTCAATCCTTTCGTCAGCCGGATGTCACAATGTCAAACAGACAGATGGCACAGGCGCGGCCTGTGCCATCTGATTCTTACCACGATTATGCGGATCGCGCGACGTTAGCTCATGTGTCGCGGGTCGAGCGCGTCTCGCAAACCGTCGCCGATGTAGTTGATGCTCAACACCGTCAGGAAAATCGCCGCTCCGGGGAAGATCACCATGTACGGCGAGATCTGAATGAAGTTCTGTGCACCACTCAGCAGACGACCCCAGGTCGGCGTATCAGGCGGGAAGCCGAGGCCGAGGAACGAGAGCGTCGACTCGGTGATGATCGCCTGCGCCACGCCGAGCGTCGCGGCCACGATGACCGGACTCAGGACGTTCGGCAAGATGTGCTTGAAAATGATCGAGGGGGTACTCACCCCGACGCTTCGAGCCGACTCGATAAACTCCTTCTCCTTGACGGAGAGGAACGAACCGCGCACGAGTCGCGAGACGGGCATCCAGGTGAGCGCACCGATGATCCCCACGATCAGAATGAACGTTCCGAGCACGATACCGAACCGCGCCCGCATCGTGTCCTGAAAGAGGTAAATCACAAGCAGCAGCAACGGAAGGGTTGGCAGCGAGATGAACAGGTCAGTGATACGCATCAGCAGCGAATCAATGAAGCCGCCAAAATAGCCGGAGATCGCACCGACCAACGTGCCGAAAATGATCGCGACCAACGCCGACACGATGCCGACCGAAATCGAAACACGGCCACCCCAGAGTACGCGTGCGAACTGATCGTGGCCAAGGTCATCGGTTCCCATCGGGTGCGCCAGCGATGGATTTTTGTACTGATCTGCAAAGCTGAATGCCGAGTAGCTATGCCCCCAAAGGGCATAACCAAAGACCGCAGCAAAGATGATGATCGCCAATACGATCGTGCTCGCCATCGCCAACCTGTGCCGGCGATACTGCCGGAATGCATCACTCCAGAGCGATCGCGGTTTTCGCGACCGTAGCCCGCTCAGCTTCGCGACGCCCTCGGAGTTCGCCAATGGCGACTGGGCTCGCTTATCCGTGACTTCAGACATCAGGAACGCCTCCTTTCGCAGCCCAGTGGCCTATGAGTACTTAATCCGTGGGTCGAAGACGCCGTACAGGATGTCAGCGACCAGGTTGAAGAACACCACCAGAGCCGCGAAGATGATCGAGATCGCCATGATGACCGGTGTGTCGCTGGCGTTGATCGCCGTGATCAGCAGCGAACCGATTCCCGGTACACGGAAGATCTGCTCCGTGACCACCGCACCGGTGAAGACGCCTGGGACACCAAGGGCAATGATCGTGATCACCGGGATGAGCGCGTTCTTGAGCGCATGGCGATTGATCACAGAGCCCTCATGCAAACCCTTCGCGCGAGCCGTTCGCACGTAATCCTGGTGGATGACTTCAAGCATCGACGCGCGCACATACCGCGCTAGGGTCGCGGTCTGGAACAGGGCAAGCACGGCGATCGGCATGATCGCTTGCTTTATATGCTCCCAGACCCCGAGTAATCCGGGCGTGTCGATATTCGATCTATAGATCATCGGGAACCAGCCGAGCTTAATCGTGAAGAGCAAGATGAAGAGTAGGCCGGTGAAGAAGGTCGGCGACGAGAAGCCGAAGAACGATAGCGTCGTTACGACATTGTCGTAGATCGAATATTGCCGAACGGCCGCCAGAATACCGATTGGTATCGCAAGCAATACCGAAATCACGTACGACGATCCGATGATCATGAGCGTGACGGGCAAGCGCTGCTTGATTTGATCGAGAACTGGTGAGCGTGTCTGGAAGGAGTAACCGAAATCGCCCTTGACAACTGACGTGGCCCATTTGCCGTAGCGAACCGGAATCGGATCGTCGAGGCCGAGATTGTGACGAATCCGCTGACGAACTGCCGGGGGAATCGAGGGATTCAATGCGAACTCCGATAGCGGATCGCCGGGGGCAAGTGCGAGAATCCCGAAAATCACCATACTGATCGCGATCAGCGTCGGGATCGCGACAAATAGGCGCCGGATAATATATGTGGTCATCGACCTTCCACTCCCACTTCGTGATAATACCAGCGAAGCTGCCGAGTCGCCGTGTGTGAGCTACGTGGCTGGGCAAGACACTTTCGATTATTACTCACCAATGATCGCCATCATATCACGGGAAACGTTCAACCGTCACCGCTCTTATCTTCTTCGGTCCTACAACGTCACACTCGGTCCTGCTGCATCGAACGGGCGTATCTACGCGTTGCGCCTTTGTCGTTCAAAGCATCGGCTTTCGGGTCCCATGGGTGGCGCGTCGCGCGACGCACCACCCATGTTCTTCGCCGGCGATCGTGTATCGCCTTACGTCGTTAGCTCTCCATCGTCCAGTTGGCGATGTTCCAGAGATTCGACACCCACGGCGAGATATTGGTGTTCTTGAGCTTCTTGTTGACGCCCGAGACACCATTGCGGAGCACCAGCGGAATCTCCACCACCTGATTGACGACCAGGTCGTTCATGGTGATGAAGAGCGGCGCCTGCTTGGCCGGGTCGAGCTCGGTCTGCGCCGCGGTATAGGCCGCGTCGTAGTCCGCGTTCTGCCAGCGCTCGACGTTGTTGCCCGCCCAGTTGTTCGCCTTCTGGTCGATGTTGCTCGGGTCGCCCCACCACGACACCATATAGTCCAGCGGGTATGGCACCGTCGGGTTGTTGGTGAACATCTCGATGTCGGCGTAGAAGTGCGACGCGGTCTGTTCGTTCCCGGCATCCGACGAGAAGTAGACACCCGCATCGACCGACTTGATCGTCACATCGATCCCGATCTTCGAGAAGCCCTGCTTGACGATCTCCTGCTCCTTCTGGCGCAGTTCGTTGACCGATGTCTGGTAGACGATCTTCATCTGCACGCCATCTTTGGCGCGCACGTCGCCGCTCTTCGCCCAACCAGCGTCATCCAGCAGTTTATTGGCCGCGTCCACATCGAACT
>JAICWZ010000384.1 GCA_025966355.1 Thermomicrobiaceae bacterium | reverse complement strand
GGTTCCTGGGCAACGGGGAGGACGGGCGCCGCCTGAACGGCGCGCCGGGCGCGATCAATCGCGCCCCTACGGGAGACGACGGTGGGAGGACGGTGTGTCCCCCAACCGTCGTCTGCGTGTCAGGGGATCGAACGCCGAGTTAATCGAGCTTGAAATACTTGTAGGACTCGGCGAGGGCCATATCGTCGGCGCCGGGGAAACGCTTGAAGCGCGCTTCGGCGGCGCTGTCTTGCGACCAGCGGCGCAGCATTGGCTCGGGGTCCCAGTCGCCAATCTGGCTGCGATGCTCAGCGAGCGCCTTCAGTTTGGTGTCGAACGAGTCAGTGATGTCGATCCAGACATCGGCTTCCTTCGACATGCCGACGAAGACTTCGCGCACTTTATGCGGCTCCAACCCTTCGGCCAGCAGTTGCGGGAAGGTGAGCCGATCGCGCGCCGAGGGGAAGACGGCGGCGAGCGTCGCTTCACCCATTGCCGAGTGATCGGGGTGGTTGATGTACTCCTGGCCGCCCCAGCGGAAGGTCGGATCCTGGCAGATGAGGGCGTCGGGTTTGTATTTGCGGATCATGCGCGTGATGGCGAGGCGCAAGTTGAGGTCGGGCATCAGTTCGGCATCGCGGAAGCGCAGGAACTCAACGGTCTTGACGCCGAGGACCTTGGCGGCCGCCAGCTGTTCGCGTTCGCGCGTTTCGACCAGCTTCTCGGAGGTCATCTCCGGATCGTCGCTCCCTTTGTCACCGCTGGTACCGAGGACGAAGACAACCTCACTGCCACCTGCGGTCCATTTGGCGACGGTGCCGGCGACGCCGAATTCGGCATCATCGGGGTGCGCCATGACGACCATGGCGCGTGCGGGAACAGTTGATGTTTTCTCTTCTTCGGCCATGCATACTCCTTCTCAAAGTCGTTCAATGGCGACCAGGCGCCATGCGACAACCGCTGGTTGCACGTTCTCTAACGTTTTCGAGCAGCGGATTTCATCCAGTGGGGTGTTGCTGGAGCTCGGCGGCCGCGGCTGAATCGAGCAACCAGGTTACCTGACCCGTCGCGTCGCGCAGGTATTGTGACGGCGTTTCCGCCGGATCCCAAGCACCTTCGATGGCGCGATGGGCTGCGACCGCCTTGTCTTTTCCCGCGACGAGAAAATGGACGCGCGCGGCTGCCTGCAGGACCGGTACGGTAAGCGTCAGGCGGGTCGTCTGTTGCTGCGGAACCGGATTGGCCACAACCAGCTGATCGCGAACATCGAGGGCTGAGGTGTGTGGGAAGAGTGAGGCGGTGTGACCGTCGGGGCCGAGCCCGAGCAGGATGAGATCGAAGCGCGGAACGGCATTGGCCCCGCTCAGCTCGAAGACTTGCTGCAGCACCAGGCTATAGTCGCCAGCGGCCGCGACCGGGTCGAGTTCGCCGCGCATCCGATGAATGCGTGCCTCCGGCACCGGCAGCGTGCGGAGCAGCGTCTCGTGCGCCATGCGGTAGTTCGAATCGGCGTGATCGGGCGGCACGGTCCGCTCATCGCCCCAGAAGATGTCGACCGACTGCCAGTCGAGTTTCTTCGCATATTCGTCTGACGCCAGCAACGTGAAGAGCGTGCGGGGCGTTGAGCCACCGGAAAGCGCGATGCGCGCGACGCCACGTTGCTGTTGGGCATCTGAGACAGTTTGGACGAAAAGATCGGCGGCGCTTCTTGCCAGGTCGACCGGCGTCGGCTCGATGATGATCTCAGGTTGGCTCATGAATTTCTCCGGAAGTAGATGGTCGCGGCGTATTGTTCGGCGTCGCAGAGCGCATCGTGGAAAATCTGCTCGGCCATGGTGTTCTCCAGCTCGCGCAGGAGGAGTTGCGACAGGTTGGGCGGCTCCGAGCGCATCGCGTGCTCGATGACGACGTTTTCGCCAAGGGTGGCCGTCATCTTGATCGTCGTCAGGTCGTCGCCGACACGCGCGATCTCGAACGTCCCCTCTTGCTCGCCGTGGCGCGCCGCAACGGTCGCGCTCAGGAGGTACCCGTTATAGTGCGACGGCACCTCCTGGTCGCGCATGATGATATCGATGGTGTGGCCGTTGCGATCGCGGGTCGAACAGACACCATGTGTGTTCCCGTTGGCGATGATTTGCTCGCGGTCCCAACCGAGACGGCTGGCGAGCCAGCCGGCGAAGAGCATCGGCTGCGCGGCATTTTGCTTGCCGTGGCTGGCATGGCCATACTCGAGCTTCAGTTCGGTGACGTGACCGAGTGCCCAGTTGCACTCGGGTTTATCGAAGAACTGCGACATCATCGAGCGCCAGGGGCCAAGTCTCGCCCAGTTGAGATCGGAGATGGCGCACTCGTCACCCACCTCGCGGCAGAGCGCCGCGACCCGGATTAGATTTTCGGAGCAGTTGGCGAAATCGAGCGAGTCGATGATGAGGCGGTTCGCAACCAGCGCGACGCGCCGGAAGCGTTGATCGTGAAGCGGCGGCTGGCCCGGCCACCAGATGAAGGTCGGCAGATCGGGCACGGCCAGCGCGACGATCAGGCTCGGCAGCTCGTCGAGCGAATCGGGCGGCGATTTGATCTCGATCTTTTCGTAACACTCCGCGAAGCGTTCGCCTGAAGCGGTGTGGCAGTGCGTGCTGACATGGGCGTCGATATCGTCGTCGAAGGCGTGTGGATCGGAGGTGGCCGTGAAGCTGATGACGCGCGAGGGATGGTTCGCGGCGAGTTCATTGATGATGTTGCCGGTCCGTTTGCCGATCGTCGCGTTCGACGAATGAACGACGAGGTTGAGTACGCTGGTGCGCGTCGGCACGATATCCGTTTCGCGCAGTCCGACGACGGTCGGCATGCGCCAGAGTTGCGCCAGCTCGCGTTCGATCGAACCGACATCGACGGCCGGCCCTTTGCGTCCATGAACTTCGCTGCTGACATTGACACCGCTCATTCTACGCACCTCCCCT
>JAICWZ010000203.1 GCA_025966355.1 Thermomicrobiaceae bacterium | reverse complement strand
TTTCCACAAGGCAGCCCACTTGGCCTGCACACTAGACAGAGCATGGGGCAGGGACCATGTCTGGACCGTGGCGGCACAGCACCAGGACAGGTTCCCAAGCTCTCCATTAAAGCATGGCGGCTGCTCGCGCCCAGTGCCACACCGACAAGGATCTGGTTCTGAGCTTGTGGTCTGGGTACGTACTGGCCGGCCACCCCATCTCCAGAGGTAAGATCAGCTCCGCCGCCCTGGTCGGGCCAATCAGCCGCGGCAGGAGGAAGGACCCGCCGGCATCCGGGCAGAAGCCGACCCGCACGTAGACCTCGCCGAAGCGGGCGGCGGTCGAGGCGATGCGCAGGTCGGCCACCAGCGCCAGGTCGCAGCCGCCGCCGACGGCGACGCCATTGACCGCCGCGATGACCGGCTTTGGGATGCGATAGAGCCGCGACATCAGCCGGTGCATGAGCCCCACCCAGCCGTCGCTATTTTCGTCCTCGTCGCTGCCCTCCGGCCCTGCCCAATCCTTGACATCGGCGCCGGCCGAGAAGCCGCGCCCGGTGCCGGTGATGATGACGGCTCGCACCGATTCACGATTCCAGCAGCGCTCGACCAATGCATCGAGCTCGGCGATCGTTCGGGTGTCGATCGCGTTCAGGCGCTCGGGGCGATTGAGCGTGATAATGCCGACCCCATCCTGCTCGTCCCACAGCGTACGCGTCAATTCCATGGTCCACTCCATCCTGCTAAGCGGGAAATGCGCGGGTATTGACGATCAACAACACGAATCACGGTAGCAGTGCGTCCGGGCGGCGTCAATCAGCCCGGTTGTCAGGATTGCCGGTCATTCCGCGACCGCCGTATCATTACGCGGCTACGGTGTCGCGCGCGACGCCATCGATCTCGTAGGAGTAGCGATTTCGTGAAACGATCCAGTCATAAGCCGAAGCGCCGGGACGACGGCGATAAGGTGTCATGAGCAAAAGGATGTCCGTTTCGGAGATCGTCTGCTCGCCCCTTGTCGCCCGATAAGGGACGTTCGCTTCTCGCTTCTCTCTAACGCGAACGCGGTCCTTGCCACCCGGCGCATTCGCCATCACCCGTGCTCTGGTCTATCGGCAGTAGGAGACGGGTTCCCGGCATCTGCCGAGGAGAGGAAAGGACACGCGTATGAGTGTGCCCACTCAGGAAAATTTGCTGGAGCGCCTTCGCTCGGCGCTCGACGAGGCCACCGACGATGGTCACGCGTCGCTCCAACACGTGCTGGCGAGGGAGCACCCGGCGGATATCGCCGCCGCGCTGCGCGAGCTCGACGCGGACGAAGCGCTCGCAATCTTCGGCTGGCTCGATAATCGCTCGGCCGCCGAAGCGCTTGACGAGCTTGATCCGGAACTGGCCGGTTACATTCTTGAGCGCATCCCCGCGTCTCGCGCGGCGACACTGCTCGGCACCCTGCCGGTCGATGATGCCGCCGAGGTTGTGTCCGAGGCGACGGCCGATCGTGCAACCCAACTGCTGGCGGACCTTGAGCAGCATGCACCGGATGAGGCCGAAGCGGTGCGCATGGCGCTCACCTATCCGGAGCGAACGGCCGGGCGCTTGATGACCGATAAGTACGCCGCCGTCGAGCCAACGGTGACCGCCGCCGAGGTGATCACGTATTTGCGCAGCATCGACGCCGAGTCGCTGGAGACGTTCAACGATATCTTCGTGCTCGATGTGGACGGTCTGTTGGTCGGTGTCTGCTCGATCCGTGAGTTGGTCGTTGCGTCGGAAGGCGCGTCGATCGCGACCTTCATGACACGCAGCCCTGTGACCGTGGCACCGGAAACCGATCAGGAGGAGGTGGCGCGGCGTATTTCGCTCTACGATCTCCTGACGATCCCGGTGGTTGATGAGCCGGGGCGCCTGCTCGGCATCGTCACGGTCGACGACGTGCTCGACGTGCTGATCGAAGAGTTTACCGAAGATTTCCTGCGCATGGCCGGCACCGACGCCGAAGAGATGGACCAGCGAACACCGGTGCAGGTGGCCCGGCTACGGCTGCCCTGGCTGCTCGGTACGATGGCGATCGAGCTTGGCGCCGGGTTGGTGATCGCCAACTTCGATGGTGTCCTGCAGCGGGTGATTTTGCTCGCCTCGTTCATGCCGGTCATCTCGGCCGTCTCCGGCAACGTCGGGCTGCAGGCTGCCGCGATCGTCGTGCGTGGGCTTGATACCGGTCACGTAAGCCTGTCGCGCTGGGGCCGGCAGCTGGGCAAGGAGTTGACGACGACGCTGTTGATGGCTGCCGCCTGTGGTGTCGTCCTCGGGACGATCGGCGCGCTCTGGTCGCAGCATCCGACGTTCGGCGTCGTCATCGGCGTCGCCATGACCTGTTCGATGCTGACCGCCGGGGTGATGGGCACGCTCATCCCGATGTTCTCGAAGCGCTTCGGCTTCGACCCGGCGACGACCGCCGGGCCGTTCGAAACCGCGTTTCAGGATGTCATCGGCTTCGCCGTCTTCCTCTGGCTCGCCTCGTTGCTGGAGCACTGGCTGGTTTGATTCTCTCGCAGAGGCGCGGAGGACGCAGAGTTTAAAACGTTCGGATCTCCGCGCCTCTGCGCCTCTGCGAGAGATATTCATCAGACTCCGGCCGTGACGGCAGCCGATTCATCGATCTCGACCGGCTCCGGCTGCTCGTGCAGGGTGCGGAGCGGCGAGAAGATGACCCAGACGGCGGCGAACATGAAGCCGACGATGCCGACGACCAGCGTCGCTTTGATGCCGATCAGTTCGCCCAGCGCACCGCCCAACAGTGAGCCGATCGGCACGGCGCCGCCGACCAGGAACGTCGACGTCGCGTTCACCCGGCCGAGTAGCCGGTCGGGTGTGATCGCCTGACGCAGACTCATCGAGTTGACATCGGCGATCAAGAGCATCAACCACTGGCTGAATTCGGATGCCAGCACCATCGGCAAAGCGATCGAGGGGAACAAGACCGCCAGCGGTACCGGCGCACCGCACAGGCCGAAGAGCACACGTCCCCAGATAACCGCTGGTCCGACACCGATGCGCCGCGCGACCGGGGCTGCCAGTAGCGATCCGATGAGCGCACCGAGACCGCCGAGGCCGAAGACGAGCCCGACCGCGCTGGAGCCGAGATGCAGGTCGTCGACCATGTAGAGGATATAAACAGCCAGAAAGATGTACCCGGCCAGCGACGTGCAACTCGCGCTGAGCAGCAGCGCGCGCAGCGTCGCATTGCGATAGACGAGATGCAGACCTTGCCCGATGCCGCGCAAGACCGGCGGATGTTCGCCACTGGCGTTCGGTGCCGCTTCCGGCTTGCGGATGCGTTTCAGGAAGCCGGCCGAGACGAGAAAGCTGAGCGCGTCCAGAAAGATGGCGTAGGCCGCGCCGAACAGACCAACCAGCAGACCGGCCAGCGCCGGGCCAGTCACCTGCGCCGCCGAGGCCGTCGATCCGAGCTTGCCGTTCGCTTCAAGCAGGTGCTCGCGTCCGACCAGATCCGGCACGTACGACATGTACGAGATGTTGAAGAAGACGCGCAGCGTGCCGTTCAGGAAGGTGACGGCATAGAGCAGATCGAAGCGCATCTCGCCGAGCGCCCAGGCGGCCGGGATCGTGAGCAGCAGGAGAAAACGCGCCAGATCGGCCGTCAGCATCAGGCGACGCCGGCGCAGCCGGTCGACCCAGACGCCGACAAAGAGCCCGAAGAGGAGGCTTGGCGCGGTTCCGGCTGCGGTAAGCAGTCCCATCTGCCCCGGCGAGGCGTGCAACGCGACCGCCGCCAGCAGCGGCAGCGCGAGTAGCGTGATCTGCGATCCGGTTTCCGAGACGGCATCGGCCGCCCAGAAGTGCAGAAAATCGGCGTGACGCCAGAGCCCGGACAGTCCGAGCCGTGCGGCTAAGCCTGGCGGTGTGCCATCGTCGAGATCAGTTGTCGGTGGTGAAACTCCGCGGAATCGTGCGATTCCGGCGATCGCTGAGCGAAATCGAACCAGTTTGAGCATGAACGTAGAACCCCCGATAGATCGAGGAGGGGGTCACTTGAGCGCCCGCCTCCGTTGTCCTCTGCGCCGTTCTCAGGACAACGGAACTTCGAGCATCCGTACGATCATCTCGTGCTGGGCCTGATTCACTCGTTCTTCGCTCCTACACGCGGCATAGGCGTCGCGCGGATCACGAGTCTACCGAACGTGGCGATGTCGTGCAACGTCATGCTATTTAAGAATGAGATTGCGCAACAGGAAGAAGGCGTTGGCCGGCCGCTCCGCCAGGCGACGCATCAGGTAGAAGTACCATTCGTGGCCAAACGGCGTCGCCACCAGCACTTTATAGCCCTGCTTCACCAGTTCGAGTTGCAGCTGCGGTCGGATGCCGTAGAGCATCTGGAACTCGAAGCGGTCGCGCTCGATGCCGAGGCTGTGCGTGTAGTTGACCACGTAATCGATGATCTGCTCGTCGTGTGTCGCGATCGCTGTATAGCCGTCGCTGCTCAGCATTCGCTCGGCCAGGCGCAGATAATTGCGATCGACCTCCGACTTCTGGGGATAGGCGACGTTCTGCGGTTCGAGAT
>JAICWZ010000421.1 GCA_025966355.1 Thermomicrobiaceae bacterium | reverse complement strand
GTTCCGGCGACCGCGTCCTCCCCGTTCACCCTCCGACTGCAATCATCTGAAGGCCACCCAACGTCGCCTATACGCGCGTCCGATGACGTATGTGTCGAGGGCACGACGCCAGGCGAGCGTCGGTCTGTACGATCGACGATGCGGCGCGGAGACCACGGGGCGGTCGCCGGAACAACGGCGACCGGCGGGAGCACACGGATTGCTCCCCTACGAAATGCAAACGGAAGCGCGGCTAGGAAACGCTGGCGTAATCCTGCAGCGGTTCAGCGGCGGGTTCGCGGGTCACGACGCGCTCGTAGACGCGGAGCATCGCTGAGGTAATCGTCTGCCAGGAGTAGCGGACCGCTGCCTGGCGCGCGCCGACCTGCATGCGCGAACGGAGTCCATGATCCGACAGCACGCGATAGAGCGCGTCGCTCAAGGCGGTTGGTTCGGAGTGCGGTACGAGCAGTCCGGAAACGCCGTCCTCGATGCTGAAGCGTAGTCCTCCAACGCTCGACGCGACGATCGGGGTGCCACAGGCCATCGCCTCCACTGCCACCAGGCCGAACGACTCGTAGCGCGACGGGACGGCGCAGACGTCGACGGCGTTGTAGTAGAGCGGCAGCAACTGACGTGGCTGAGAGCCGCGGAAAAGGACGGAATCGGCCAGCCCAAGCTCTTCCGCGCGACGCGCCAGGCGCTGCAGGTCAGCATCCATCGTCGAGCCGGTACCGTCTATACGGATCAGACCACCGACGAAGACGAGGCGCGGCGGCTGGCCGCCCCAGTTCTGGCTGCGCAACAGGTGATGGAAGCCTTCGAAGAGCGTATCGATCCCTTTAACCGGGTCGATCCGGCCCACGAAGAGAACGAGCGGCCCGGTCGGCAGGTCAAGCGCCCGGCGCGCGGCCGCCGAATCGCCCGGCTGAAAGAGATTGAGGTCGATACCGGGTGGTACGAGCGAAATGCGGTTCGCGTTCGGCCCGAGACGCGCAATTAATTCGGCTTGCTCGTCCGGGTTGGCGGTGATGATGGTATCGGCGATGTCCATCAGGCGGCTTTCGACCTGCAGGCGAAGCATCGTTTCACGCGCACCGTTGCTGGCGACTTCGTTCTTCAGGTGCGCCAGCGTGTGGAACATCATTACGAGCGGCGCATCCCAGTAGTTCTGCAACAGCTTGCCGGCCCAGCCGGAAAGCCAGTAGTGACCATGGATGACGTCGTAGGTTGTGCCCTCGCGTTGCGACAGATACGCCATCTCGCTGGCGAAGTCGGGCAACGAGCAGAAGAGCGCGTCCTTGTCGACCGGCTCGGGTGGACCAGCCTCAATATTGATCAGGCGCACACCCTCGTGCACGTCGGCAATCGCGGGTACCTGTCGATCGGTGCGACGGGTAAAAATGTCGACTTTGACGCCACGATCGGCCAGATTGCGGCTGAGGTCGCGGACATAGACGTTCATGCCACCGGTGTCGCGACCACCAAGCTGGGCAAACGGCGACGTATGCACCGAGATCATCGCCACGCGATCGACAATCGGCGGGATAACCCGGCGCAGGTGAGGTCGTTCCAAACTCTCCAAGATCGACTTTTGCTCCTTCAAACGGTGTGAAAGGATCCCAGCTGACTAGAACAGCGACTGCGCATTTGGTATTCCCACACGAATCGGAGGCAGGGTGAACGCGCCGCCTGATCGGTCGCAACGTGCGAACCAATCGTACGGCGCCCGTCGATGCTGGCCGCCGTCAGGCGAGCTCGGGCAATATCAACCCATATTGACCGTCGCGGCGCCGGTAGATCACGTTGATTTGCGCTTCCTCGGGGTTGAAGAAGACGAAGAAATCGTGGCCGAGGAGTTCCATCTGTTCGATCGCCTCGTCTTCATCCATCGGTTGCAGCTTGAATCGCTTGCGCCGCACCAGCGTCTCGATTAGCGGCTCATCGTCCTCGACTCCATCGAGCGGAGTATCCAGCGCGTCTTCCGGCAGAAGCGGTTGCTTAACGACGCTCTGTGAGAGCGCCTTCTGGCGACGCCGTTGATAGACCTGTTTATCGCGGAAGCGCCGTATCTGGCGCTCCATGCGATCGATGGCGAGGTCGATCGTCGTATGCAAATCGGCATTGACTTCTTCGGCACGGAGGATGTTGTCGGGCGTGGCAATCGTCAGTTGCACAACATAATGATCGCCACCCTTTTTCTTGCGATCGGATCGCACTTCGAGCTTGGCGTCGATCACCCGGACATTCACTTTTTCGAGCTTCTGGTATTTACGCTGAATGTAGGTTTCGAGAGCGTCGGTGAGCCGGATATTCTTGGTCTTGATTTGAACGTCCATGCATCGTCCTCTCGCGTAGCCCAATCTGGTGGTTTAGGCTGCCAGTCTCGTGCCACCAGTAGTGCCCGCGGAGGGACTCGAACCCCCGACCACAGGGCTTAGGACGCCCCGGCTCTATCCCCTGAGCTACGCGGGCCTGGATGCGGGTGGGGACGACGAGGAACGCTCGCCTGCGAAAGTCTAACATGGAAATCGGCATGGGCGCGAAGCTGACCGTGCTTTTCAGGCGACGTTCAGCTATGGTATAGTGCCTTCACACGGGGAGTGGCGCAGCCCGGTTAGCGCGCCGCGTTCGGGACGCGGAGGTCGGAGGTTCAAATCCTCTCTCCCCGACTACAGATGGGCGGTTCTGCCGCCCGTTTTTCATTGCCTCACGATGCACAAT
>JAICWZ010000169.1 GCA_025966355.1 Thermomicrobiaceae bacterium | reverse complement strand
TCGCTCTGACGGAGTCGACCGGCGAGACGCGACAGCCGCCGCATTGAGCCGCGTTCGGCCACGAAGTGATAGCGAACGCCACGCGCGCTAAATGTCTGATCACTCGGGAACTGATGGACGAGATGGACTTCATGGCCGAGCACCGCGACTGCTTCGGGTAAAGCCGAGTGGATTGGCGTCTCACGCAGATACCGTCGCGCATCGTAGGATGCTGCGTCTCGCGCGTAATGCAGCATGACGAAGCAGATGCGCAGCGGATAGCCATCGGGCAAGGCGTCATATCGGTCGTTCATTGGTCGTTCGTTTGACGAGTTCGAGCACGAAGAACCGGCCACGGTTGAGCCAGGGACGATGCGTGCCAAGTCGGTTTTCGAGTCTACCGAGCGAGCGCGCCACCGGTTCGGGGATCCAACGCAGATCGTGTGGCGGACGCAGCACGCCGAGTGCGTAGACGAGTTCGAGTTTGAAATCGGTCGCGAAATACTGCTGGTAGATCGGGAGTGGCGAGTAGAGCGTATGCACGACGGGAACTTCGCCGATCTCGAACGTGCGTTGCGCATCTCGACCGAGCGATCGTGCCTCGTTCCAGCGACCGTGTGCGAGCAACGAGAGCCATTCCCAGAGGCTGACTCGATTGAGCATGTGGACGATGAGGCGTCCGTTGGGCCGCAGCAGGTGTGCGGCGTCGCGAGAAAAGCGCGCCAGATCGGACGACGTGTTGAGTCCGGCGAAGGCGGAAACGATGCCATCGAAACGAGCCGGTAGCAGCCGACCGAGCTCGGCATGGTCGAGCACCATTGTTTCTATTCGATCTTTGAGCTTCGCTGTGTCGACACGTTCGCGGCAGTGCTTGATCATCTCGGGAGAGATATCGATCGCGGTCACACTGATTCCAAGCTGTGCCAGAAAGACGGCATCGATGCCGGTGCCGCAGGCGACGTCGAGCACGTGGTCGCCGGGCTGAAAGAGCGCGGTGTAGCGTTGCCAGAGTCGTTCGCGCATCCAGGTATCGCCGGTGACCTGCCGATCATAGTCTCCGGCGATGCGGTCATAGGCGGCTTGGACCGGTGTAGCAGGCGAATCAAGGTCGATCATCGCGACATCGCCTCAGATCGTCGCCGTCGGTGCCAGCGAGAGGGTACAGACGCATTTGCGGCAGATCTCGTCGCGCGTCACGTCGAGACCGGCACGGAAGGCGCGAGCCTCCGGCGAATTGAGAATCTCGTCGAGCGGCTGTTCATGCACGTTCCCGTAGCTCTGATGGAAGAAGCAGGGGCGTACGGTGCCGTCGGTTTCAATGACGGTTGAAACCCAGGGCGCGTTACAGATTGTCTTGGGAAAATCGCCGCCGCCATTGAGCGCCGCGAAATAGTGCGGGATGCGGCGCAGCTTGTCAGGACTCTCGGCGACGAATTCGCTGGAAAAGTCGTCCGCGAAGCATTCGATGACATCTTCGACGATCCGTGCGAGTTCGATGACCTCGTTTGGACTGAGCGCGACGTCGGAGATGCGCTCGTCGCCCCATGGCTGAGGTCGGTTGAAGGCGCTACTTGAGACATCGACCGGCAGAAACGAGATCTGATCGAGGCCGATGCTATGCGCCGCCTCGATGATGTTCGGCAGGTCGGCGAAATTGCGCCGCTGAATGACGCAGCGACCAGTGACGCGAAACCCGGGGTCGATCGCCTTCAATGAGGCGACGCCTTCGGCCAGTCGCTCGAAAGCGCGCGGGATACGACGAATCTCGTTGTGCACTTCACCGCTGCCGTCGAGCGAGACGACGACGTCGTCGCACCACGTCACCACGTTCTCGGCGTTGCGCTTAAGCAGCAGCCCGGTTGACAGAAGCGTGATCTTGGCCGGCATCGCCTTGATCTGTTCGCAAAGCGCCCAGAGATTCGAATGCATCAGCGCTTCGCCACCGGAGAGCACCACCCATTCAACACCGAGTTTGCGGAATTCATCGACGTGCTCGGTCAGAAGATCGGGTGCGATCTCCTGGCCGTTCCGGTTGGCCCGCCAGATATCGCACATGACGCAGCGGCAGTTGCAGCGGCTGTGTGGCATCAGGATCACGATCGGCAGCGTGTGAATCCGATGCGTCTGGAGCGTCAACTGCCGTTTCGCGATCTTGAGTGGCGAACGCATGCGATCTCCTCGTTCCCGGGCGGCTAAAAGCCGCTCGTCTCGGGTCGCTGATAAGCAAGCAGCTTTTGCAACGCGCGTAGTTCGAGCGGGTGATTGTAATAGCGCATCCGATAGCGCCAGGCACTGGCCGAGCGGAGCACGCGGCGCCACTGCCCGCCGAGGCGCTGGTCGGTGACGGTCGGGTAGTACGCATTGAGCACACGCTCGAAGTTATGGACGCGTCGGCGGAGCGGATCATCGAGCCACGGCATATTGGAACTACGCCGTTGGGCGAACTCCTGCCAGTTGTTGTCGATCCAGCCTTCGAGCGTTTCCGGGAACGCAAAGCCTTCGGCCTTGGCCTGATCGTAAAGCTCGCCGGCCAACGGCACCGGGGTGTACATGTAGAGGATGATTTCGGCCGCCGGATTGACCTTCTTCACCTTGCGAATGAACTCGATCGACTGGCGCACATCGGTCTCCGGATCGGGCGGATTGCCGAGGACGAACGAAAATTCAGGCACGATGTTGTACTCGGCCATCTTGCGCGCGATGGTGAGCGTCTTCTCGGTCGACGCAGTGCCGCCTTTGTTCATCCGCTTGAGCGTCTCGTCGGAACCGGACTCTGCCCCGAGGAAGACCATTCGTAAACCAGCATCGCGCATCAGCTCCCAGTTGCGATCGGAGTAGTTGAGCAATGTATCGATGCGCCCCTCGCCCCACCAGGCGATCTGCAAATCCATGATTCGCTCGGCGAATTCGGCGGTACGCTTCTCGTGGACGAAGAAGTTGTTGTCGTAGAACTCGACCGAATCGACGCCCCAGTTGTTGACCATATGGCGCGCGACATTCGCCGTCCGCTCGGCCGACTGCGTCATCCAGCGACCGTTGACCATGTTCACGACCGCGCAGAAATTGCAGCGAAAAGGGCAGCCATAGCTGGAATGATGGGGAAGCGTGCGGCGACCCATGAAGGTTGGCCGGACGTAGCGGGGCATGTCGACCTGATGATAGGGAAAATCGGGCATGCGATCAGGGTGCGGGATCGGCGCGAGCGGGTTCGAGACGATCTCGCCGCTAATCGGATGCCGGTAGGCAATGCCCGGTATTTCATATGGATCTTTGCCGGCTACGAAGGCGTCGACGAAGGCGCGGAAGATCAACTCTCCATGCCCGCGCACGACATAATCGACGTAATCTGCTCGCAGCGTCACGTCATAGTGCTGCGTCGGAAAGTAGCCACCCCAGACGACCGTGAGCGAGGGGAAGCGCGCTTTTAGCTCGCGCGAGATCGGTACGGCATGGCTCAGCTGAGGGCCCGGCATCACGGTGATGGCGAGCAGATCGGCGCCCGTTTCACGGATCGCCTGCTCGAGCGCTTCGAGCGGGTCGCGCACCAGATTGCCGTCGATGATGCGGTAGTCGTGCACGCCGTCAAGCAGCGCACCGACCGCCAGCAGTGACATCGGCAGCACCGGTTTGCGCGTAGCGTTGCTCGGCGGATTAAAGAGGATGATCATCGTGCCCCTGTCCCTGTTCCTGTTCCTCGGCCGTCAGGCGATAAATCGTAAAGATTTCGTTCGTCAGATCGCGCCGGGCAACCGGCTCAATCGACAGATGCTGCTCCTGGAAATCTGTCAGGAAACGATCAGTCTCGCCGTCGGTTGAGAGGATGACGAAGGCCGCGCCATGTGTCGTCAGCCGGTCTGCAAGTTGCTCCGCAAAGCGAGTCACGACGTCGCTCGAACGCCAGGCGTGATCACTCAGGTCGATGGGCGTGCCGAGGTAGTAGGGCGGGTTGAAGAGCACGACATCGAAGCGTTCGCCGGCAACCGGCGCGAACAGGTCGCCCTGTCGGACGTCTACGTGCTTCTCAACACGATTGAGCAGCGAATTGACGCGGGCGCAGCGCACCGCTTCCGGATTGATGTCGACCGCGACGACGCGATTGGAGTGCTGCGCGGCGGCGAGGGCGCAGATACCCGAGCCGGTGCCGAGATCGAGCACCGTTTGGCCGGGATGGACGAGACCGGCCGCGATCTGCTCCGCGAAGAACTCCCCGGAGCGGAGCACCCGCGGATTGAAGACCTGGGGCAAGACGACGAGTGACATGCCCGCTACTCGCTCAATGACGATCTTGCGCTGGCGCCGCGCCTTGATCGGCTTCGTGGCGCGCAGGACGAGTCGCCAGGCGCGGCGCCTGGTGCCGTTAGCCGAACCGGTTGCCGGGCCGCGCTGGCCGCTGATGAGCAGGAAGCGCGCGGGCTCGCGATGATGGCGCAGGCGAGCGCGCACCGGCCGGGCGGCCCAGCGCAAGCCATAGAACGGCTCATGCAAATGCCAGCCGATGTCGAGCGCGGACCCAAGCTCACGCAAGCGCTCGTAGGTCAAAAAATTCTCCGACGGTAGCGCGTTCGACGGATAGCCGACCTCACGAGTGAAATATTCCTCGCGCTCACGCACCATGGCGCGGCCGCTGGCGGCGTCGTGGTAGAGCGGCGAATCGAGGATGATGAGCCGGCCTTCGGCGCGGAGGACGCGCAGCGCTTCGGCGAGCGTTTTCTCGAAATTCGTCGAGTAATGCAGCGAGCCGTTGAAAATGACGAGGTCGGCCTGATGTGATGCAAGCGGCAGGCGGTCGAACTCGGCCTGAATGGGTGTAAAGCGCGATCGATAATGCATACACGCACCGAGTCCGTCGGCGCTATTGATGAGCAGATCGATGGCCGCGACGTGATGCCCACGCTGCGCCAGGCGGTTCGAAAGCCAGCCGTTTCCGGCACCGAGATCGAGGACGACCAGTGGCCGGCGAAGGCTCGCTTCGAGCGGCCTCACGACTCTTGTGATGAGCGCGTTGAAGCTGACGGCGCGAATATGCCAGTCGTTCGTGTAGCGCCCGCTCAGATCCTCGAACGGCAACGCTTCATAATATTCGGAATTCTGGTGATGTCGTCCCTCATGGCGCCGGATCGTCTCGTATTCACGGACGAACTGATTGAAGTGGGCGACACGATCGGCCGGAAGAAGGCGCCAGATGCCGTCGACGCGTTCGAATGTGTGTCGTGATT
>JAICWZ010000594.1 GCA_025966355.1 Thermomicrobiaceae bacterium | reverse complement strand
CGACCGGTAATCTTCTACTCGAACGGCTACGAGCACTGGTTGTGGGACGACGTGAACCATCCGCCGCGCCAGGTCCAGGGCTTCTACACGAAGACCGAACTGGAGTTGCTCGTCCAGCGCCGCGGAACTCGCAAGCCGCTCGCCGAGGCAACGATCGACGGAACAATCGTCGAGCGCCATTACCAGAAGCGCGCGATCCGGCGCATCGCGGAGGCCTTCGAACGCGACCGCGAGCGGAAGGCGCTGTTGGTCATGGCCACCGGCGCCGGCAAGACGCGCACGGTGATCGCGCTCTGCGATCTCCTGATGCGTTGCAACTGGGTGAAGCGCGTGCTGTTTCTCGCCGATCGCGTGGCGCTGGTGAACCAGTCGGTCAACGCGTTCAAGCGGCATCTTCCGGACGCGTCGCCGGTGAATCTCGTCACCGACAAGGACGCGCAAGGTCGTGTATTCGTCTCGACTTATCCGAGGATGATGGGCCTGATCGACGAGACTCGCGACGGACAGCGCCGCTTCGGCGTGGGCCATTCGACATGGTCGTCATCGACGAAGCGCACCGCTCGGTGTTCCAGAAGTATCGCGCGATCTTCGATTACTTCGATTCGCTGCTGGTGGGCCTGACCGCCACACCCAAGGTCGAGGTCGATCGCAACACCTACCGCCTGTTCGAGCTCGAAAGCGGTGTGCCGACCGATGCCTACTCGCTCGACGAGGCCATCCGCGACGGCTTCCTCGTGCCGCCGAATGCGGTGTCGATGCCCACGAAGTTCCAGCGCGGAGGCATCCGCTACGACGATCTGACCGAAGACGAGAAGGACGCATGGGATGCGCTGTAATGGGACGACGACGGCAACGTTCCCGACAAGGTCGACGCTGCGGCGATCAACGCGTGGCTGTTCAACCAGGACACTGTCGACAAGGTTCTTGCCCACCTGATGACGCGCGGCATCACGGTGGCGGGCGGCGATCGACTCGGCAAGACGATCATCTTCGCCAAGAACCAGGCGCACGCCGATTTCATCGCGCAGCGTTTCGACGCCAACTACCCGCATTGGAAAGGTGAGTTCGCCCGCGTCATCACCTTCAAGACCGAATACGCGCAGAGCCTGATCGACGCGTTCGCGCAGAAGGACAAGCCGCCGCACATCGCCATCTCGGTCGACATGCTCGACACGGGCATCGACGTGCCGGAAATCGTGAACCTGGTGTTCTTCAAGCTCGTGCGCTCGAAGACCAAGTTCTGGCAGATGGTCGGCCGCGGGACGCGGCTATGCTCCGACCTTTTCGGCCCCGGCCAGCACAAGCAGTTCTTCTACCTTTTCGACTATTGCCAGAATCTCGAGTACTTCGGCCAGAACCCGCCGGCGACCGAAGGCGTGGTGACGCTTTGACCGAGCTCGCGCACGAGATCGCCGGACTGCCGTCCGAATTACCGTCAGAAAACGAAGAGGCGAAGCGCTTCGACCTGCTATTGCTCGGGCTGCAGCTTACCGTGCTCCGACAGGAGCCCGGCTTCGAGCGATTACGCGATCGCGTGCAGCAAATCGCCGGGTTGCTCGAAGAGAAATCGACCATTCCGATGGTCAGCCATCAGATGGAGCTCATCCAGGACGTGCAGAGCGACGAGCGGTGGCAGGACGTCACGAT
>JAICWZ010000052.1 GCA_025966355.1 Thermomicrobiaceae bacterium | reverse complement strand
GGACGATTGGCGCTCTACATCATCGCGGCGCTCATTCTCATCGGCGTCGGTACCTGGATGGCGGTCTCCTACAATACGTATATCGGGATCGCGCTCTGGGTGATCAGCCTTATCCCGATCGCCATCGCGCTCATCATTTTCTTCTCCTGGCGTATCGAGGTGTTTGCCGTTACGAACGACCGCATCGTGCAGGTGGAGGGACTCCTCAGTCGCCGCGTTTTTGATTCGTCGTTGGAGAAAGTCAACGATATTCTGCTCACGCAGTCGCTCTTCGGCCGGATGTTCAACTACGGGACGATCGAGATTATCACCGGCAGCGATGTCGGCCTCAATCGGCTGGATGCCTTGAAAGCTCCGCTCGATTTCAAGCGTGCGATTCTCGACGCGCGCAATGCGCTCGAAGGGCATGGGCGCCTGGCGCCGCAGCAGTTCGTCGCGGACGATCGCTCGCAACTGCTGGAATCGCTCGACAACCTCCGCTCATCCGGCGTGCTCTCTGAAGCCGAATACGAGATCAAACGCGCGCGTCTGACCGGTGGTCAGCCAGAACGCTGACAGACCGAACCCGGAAACGATGATGAGAAAACGGGCAACCAGTCGGCTGCCCGTTCTTCATGCGTTGTGTGTTCTGAACCTAGGTCGGGTCGACTTCCTGATTGGAGCCGCGGACCGCGTTGACGACGGCCTGCCGGGTGAACGCGGCGACCGCGACGGCCGCCCGACCAGCGCGACGAGACGGGCGAGCGTGATTGGGCTGCGCTTTCGGCTCCGGCGTCGCCGGGAGACTGCCGCTGCTGATGGCCGGCGCCGGCATGACCATCGGGCGCGGCGCGTTTATCAGCCCAACCAGCTCATTCGCCTCGATTGTCTCAACTGCGAGCAGCCGCTGCGCTACCCGTTCAAGATCATCGCGATGCGTTCGGAGCACCATGAGCGCCGTTTCGTGCGCCAGACTGACCAGTTCACGCGTCTCTTGTTCGGCCGTATACGCTGTTTGCGGCGAGATCTGACCAACGTCGCTGGCGGAAGACATCGTCGATAGCAGCCCGAACCGCTGGCTCATCCCGTATTTGTGCACCATTGACGACGCGATGCTGGAGGTGCGCTCGAGATCATTCGAGGATCCGGTGGTGATATCACCGAAGGTCACCTCTTCGGCGGCCAGTCCGCCAAGCAGTGCGCTCAAGCGATCCGACAGCTGCGCGCGCGTCCAGAGGCCGCGATCTTCGTCGGGGATGATCATCGTGTAGCCACCCGCCTGCCCGCGCGAGACGATCGAGACTTTGCGCACGGTGTCGGCGTTCGGCAGAAGATGGGCGACAACGGCGTGTCCAGCCTCGTGGTAAGCCACGACCTGTCGCTCTTGTTCGGTGAACCGGCGGGAATTGCGGGCCGGACCGGCGATGGTGCGATCGAGCGCTTCGAGCATATCCGCCATACCGATCGTTGGGCGACGGGCGCGGCCGGCCAGGATGGCGGCTTCGTTGACGATATTGCTGAGGTCGGCGCCGGTCATGCCGGTCGTGCGGGCGGCGACTTCATCGAAATCAACGTCCGGTTCGAACGGTTTGCCGCGGCCGTGGACGCCGAGGATCGCCGAGCGTGCCGCGCGATCGGGCAGATCGACGATCACCTTGCGGTCGAAGCGACCGGGACGAAGAAGCGCTGAATCGAGGATGTCGATACGGTTGGTGGCGGCGACCACGACGACGGTGGTGCGTTCCTCGAATCCGTCCATCTCGACCAGAATCTGATTGAGTGTCTGATCATATTCTGTGCTCTGCTCAGCGCGACCACGGCGACGACCGATCGCATCGATTTCGTCGACAAACACGATCGAAGGCGCATTCTCCTTCGCCTTGCGGAAAAGTTCACGGACGCGCGAGGCGCCGACGCCGACGTAGAGTTCCACGAATTCGGAGCCGCTGACCGAAAAGAATGACGCGCGCGCTTCACCGGCCAACGCCCGAGCGATCAATGTCTTACCGGTACCGGGAGGGCCCGCCAGCAGGACACCGCGTGGGATACGGGCGCCGACCTCGCGAAAGCGATCGGGTTCCCGAAGGAAGTCGACGATGTCGGAGACTTCTTCTTTCACCTCTTCCGAGCCGGCGACATCATCGAACGTCACCATCCGTTCGCCTGGTCGGATCGGTTCAAAGGCGCCGCGGCGCGCGGTGTTCGAGCCGATCGCGCCGGGGCTGAGCTTGCGGAACATGAAGATCATGAATCCGCCGATCGCGACGATCAGCAATACCTTGAGAATCAGTGATGAACCGGCGGACCAGCTCGATGCGCGCTCAAGCTGAACGGGTGGCCATTGGCTCGGTGGGATGTTCGACTCGGTCAAAAAGCTGGTGAACGACTCCCCAGGTGGGAGGACGACCGTCTTCTCGGTCTTGTCGGCAAAGGTGACGTCGGCCGTTCGTCCATCGGCGTGGACGACGACCTTGGCGACATCGCCTTCCTGAAGTCGTTGGACGATCTGGGTGACGTTGACACCGTCGTCCCGAGGGCCGTTCTGCATAACCGCGACGGCGATCAGCAGTCCAACAACCAGTACGATCGCAGCGGAAATCAGCTTGATCGGCGTGATTTTTCGCATGACATCCCCGTATTGAGGTCGCTGATGGAAGGACGAGTCCCGGGTTCCAGCGCGCGACCTTTCTCATAGATACCGCTCGCCTTGCTGGCGCGCGCCGAAAGTATACATGCTTATCCGGCTGATGCTCGTTTATTGTCGAGCTGTCAGCCGGTTGCCGGCGGATCAGTTCGTATCCGGCGTCGTTCGAAATCGAGACGGTTGAATCGGCCACTGGTTGCGCATGACCAAGTTTTCATCAGATTCCAGGGTTTGCTCAGAACTCGACGAAGTAGGTGGCGCAAGCACGGTCGATCAATTCGGGCGACAACGATGGAGTCGACCCGAGATAGCGCGCGATGCCAACGAGCGTGCGCAGGATATCGCGCGGGTGGCACGATCGGAGTTCGCGCTTCGGCTTCACGTAATGCTCGCGCAGCAGATGAACCAGACCGGCTTGCTCGAACGGCACGCCGAGCAGTTCGCACTGCTGGCGAAAGATCTGGCGGTACTGGTCGATCGTCGGGTTGTTGATGCGGATCTTGCTCTGAATGCGACGCAGGAACGCTTCATCGACCAGATCCTGCGGCTTGAGATTCGTCGAGAAGACGATCAGTTCATCGAACGGAATCTCGATCTTCTTGCCGGTATGGAGCGTCAAGAAGTCGATGCGTTTTTCCAGCGGCACGATCCAGCGGTTGAGCAGATCGCGCGGGCGAACCTGCTGCCGGCCGAAGTCGTCGATGAGCAGCATTCCGTTGATCGCCTTCATCTGCAGCGGAGCCTCGTAGATTCCAGAACTCGGATCGTAAACGAGATCGAGACTCTGTAGCGTCAACTCACCGCCGACGATCACCGTCGGCCGCTTACACGTCACCCAGCGCCGATCGAGATCGGAGCGTGATGTCGTCGGAGCGACCGGTTGGTGGTTCTGCAGGTCGAGCACTTTGATAATCTGTCCATCAACCAGGATGCAGTGCGGAATCAGTACGACGCTTCCGAGCAGATCGGTGATGCGCTCGGCAAGCACTGTTTTGCCGTTGCCCGGATCGCCGAAGAGGAAGACCGAACCGCCGGTATTGACCGCTTCCCCAACCGTGTCAAGGATTTCGTCCGTGATGACGAGCGGGTGCATCGCCTTGCGTACGTCCTCGGGCGTTACCCGCGTGTTTTTGATCGATTGCAGGCGCACCATGTCGCGGAACGCGTCGAGCGTGACCGGTGCGGGGCCGACGTACGAATTGCGATCGAGAATCTCGTGGGCACGACTGACGCCCTTCGGCGTGAGCGCGTACTGGTAGGCCATTTCACCGATGCCAAGCGAGCCGTTGATCTCGACGAACTCTTCGCGCTTGAGCTGAGAGAGCGCCCGTTCGACAACGTTGAAATAGGGGAGACAGATCTGATCGGAGATCGCCTGTCCGGTCGCCGTACTCTGGAAGTAGATCGATTTCAGAGTGAGATCGCAGATGAACGATAAGTCCAGGCCGGTCTGTTCGATTGCTCCCGGTTCACCGAGGCCGAGACTTCGGGTTCCTTGCGCCAGGCTCGCCATGCGCGGTCACACTCCTTGCAGGAAATGGCTGATGGAACAACGCCACCTCTCGAAGGGTACGGTCCGATTGGCGAGTGGTCACTAGGTTATTCGTCCGGTTGATGTGAGACGGATGCACTGTTGCGCGTACTTTTGGTTCACACGTCATCGGGACAGAGGCGCTATTCCGCGACGTCAATGGACGACGACCCGGTCGCCTTCGTTCAGACCCGACGCGACCTCAACCTGACCGCCGCTGCTCAAGCCGATCTGAATTTCTTTCTCCGACTGCTTCCCATCGCGGACGACCGTGACGAACGTTCGTTTGCCGACGGTGCGAAGCGCGCTTTGTGGAATGAGCAGCACGTTGGAGCGAACGGCGGTCTGGATCGAGACATTGGCGTTCATGCCTGGCCGCAGAATCAGCCCGTCAGGCGCCGTGAACGAGACGGTTGCGGGGAAGGTCGTCGTACCGCCGCTCGTCTTGGCAATTGGGGAAACGTCGGTCAGCGTTCCCTTGATCTCCGTGCCGGGATACGCATCGAGCCGAAAGGTGGCGGTCATGCCGTTGGTGACATGCGGTATATCGATCTCGTCGATGTCGACCGAGAGCGACAGATCGTTCAGGTTGGCCATGTCAACGGCGACCGATCCCTGGCCGATCGGCGTACCGGCCGCGGTCTTGACATCGACGATCGTGCCGTCCGACGGCGCGAGGATGAGCGTCTCGGCGATCTGGTCTTCGGCACGCTGGAGCTCCTGGCGGGCGGCCTCAAGATTCTGGGCGGCGCGCAAGACGGCCGCCCGCTGCTCGTCATTCGGATTGGTGCCTGCTTGCAGCTGGGCCAGGTTGAGGGTCGACTCGGCGTTCTCCAGCTCTTTCTGGGCAGCCTGCACCGCGTCGTCGTACGGCTTGCGATCGAGCTGGACAAGCACATCACCGGCCTTGACGGAATCACCGGGATTGACAGCGACCAGCGTGACAGTGCCGTTGAGCGTGCTGTGGACCGCGATCGGATTCTTCGCTTCCAGCTGGCCCACTGTCTCGATTGTCGCCTCCAGCGAGCCTCGCGTGACGGTCGCGGTGCGAGCATTGGAGCCGTGGCCGACCACGAAATAGGCGATGACCAGGATCGCGATAAGCACGATGATGATGGCGGCGACCAGCGCCGAGCGGCGCCTACTCATAGCGCAGCACGGTGATCGGCCGGATGCGCGCCGCGATCAGTCCTGGTCCGGTGCTGATGGCCGCGGTCGCGGCGAGCGCGACAAGGACCGTCGCGCCGATCGTCTGCAGGCTGAGGCTGAAGTCGAGCGCGAAGAGCTGTGTGCCGGTCAAGTGGACAAGGTAGCGGGCGAGCGGATAACCGATGGCGATGCCCGCGACGCAGCCGGCAAAGGCGATGCCGAGCGCTTCGGCCATCACCAACCGGATGAGGTGCGTCGCCGTCGCTCCCAGAGCGCGCAAAATGCCAAACTCTCGACGTCGTTCGGTCAAGTTAATGATCAAGGTATTGGTAATCCCGGCAAGCCCTACGACGCCGATAATGACCACCATGGCGTTTAGCATGAGCGTCAAAATATCGATCGCCTGACGCGAGCTCTGCTGGTCCTTATAGGTCGCGAGCGTCTGCGGACCATATTGTTTGAAATGCGCTTCCAGCTGGTCGAGCTCGATATCGACCTGGTGCGGTTGGGACGATTGCAGCTTCAACGCGAACAGGCTCGCTTGCCCCCCGACACCGGCGATCGTTTGCAGGTCTTCGATCCGCATAAAGAGTTTCCCCGTCGTCGTCGCACCGAGATAGGTGCTCGCGTCGTTCACGATACCGGTTACCTGCACGAGTGTCGATGTCCCGGAAACATCGAGGGTGCGAATGTCCCCGACATGCGCATCGATGCGGCTGGCGAGGTTGCTGGTCAGTACGACCGAGTATGGGTTGGCTTGCGTAAGCCAGCTGCCGGCGATGACGCGCGGTGTGTAGATCGACGTATCCGCCGGCATCCCCCAAACATCAGTCCGCACGCTGCCGAGCGAGCCGCCGGTGTTGCCCCACGGTTCGGCGGCAACCACGTTCGGCTGCTGATCGATCACACGGTCGAAATCGAGATCGAGATACTGATTGAAGTAGAGCCAGCCGTCGGCTCCGTAGAGCGCGTAGAGATGATCGACCGTATCGTTGACCGAATTGCTGACCGCTTGCGTCGCCAGAAACGTCGCAACGGCGACCGCGACAAGCGCCAGGGTGATCCAGGCGCGCACCGGCCGGCGCACGAGATTGCGGATCCCGATGACCGTCATGGCGGAGAGACGACTGAGGCGAGATGTGACGCGTTGCACCAGTCCACGATGAAAATCCGATGTGACCCCGACGCTCGCCATCAGCTGCGCGACGCGACGCTGCGCCGAGAACCAGGCCGGGATGGCGGCTGAGCTGAGCGTTACGCCCAGTCCGACCGCGACCGCCAGCAGCAGTTCGTGAACCGAAAGACTGAACGGCGGCAGCACCAGTCCCGAGAGTCCGGCCAGATACTTCGACAGCATCTGGCCGCCGACCAGCCCGGCCGCCCAACCGACGATCCCACCCGACAATCCGATGATGCTCGCGAAGGTGAGATACGTACGCATCGTTGTCCAGCGGGTACCGCCGAGCGCCTTGATAATGCCGATCTGGCGCGTCTCCTCGATCATGACGGCGGCGATCGTATTGGCGACCAGAAAACTGCTTAGCGCGGCGCCGACGTAGGAGAAGACACGCAGGAGTAGCAAGAGCGTTTGCAGTTCACTGCTGCCGGTGAACGAGTTGGGGTCGCGCACCGTGAACGACCCGTGCGAGATGCCTCGTTTGCTCAAGAAGCCGCCGATCTCATCGGCCGTCTGGCTGGCCCGCTGCGGCTCATTGACTTTCAGCATCAAGTAGTTGTCGTATTGCTGCCCGACGATGCGAAGCACATCATGATCGGGTGCGAAGGCGGTCGCCTGATTCAGGATTGAGGCATCGATCGTCGCGGGTGCGCGCACGAAGCCGCTGATCGTCGCGTAGGAGATCGTGGCGCCGGCGTTCGGCTGCAGCGCCACTAGATCGCCGATTTTCAGATTGAGCAGCTTGGTGGCCGTGATATCGAAGACGACCTCACCGCGGCCGGGATAGCGCCCGGAGACCAGATCGAGCGTTGAGAGCTTTTCGTCGGTGAAGTCAGAAATGCCGATGAGCTGCGTCGACACCCAGTCGCTGCCGGATGAAGCGCGCGTGAACTGCACCGAACGCGTGTCGGCGACGGCGACGTTGTCGCGGCGCTCGATCAGACCGACCAGCGTCGGCGAGAGGTTCGAGACGAAGGCGGTCAGGTCGGGTTGGCGCGTTCCGGCATAGGTTTGGCGCTGCGCCTCGGCGAGATTGCGCCCCGTGAAGGAAATGGCAACGACGCCCGCTACACCGAGCAAGATGCCAGCGACGGTCAGCAGCGTTCGGAGCGGCCGGCGCTCGATGTCGCGCAGATTCTTGCGGAGAAAGAGATCCATCGATGTCCTCACGAACGCTTGAGATCACCGGATATTCGCGGCCAGCCGAGGGAAAGTATGTCATACCGGTTGGAGCGCGTTAGGAGCCGTTGGCGGCGATGGCGTTGATCGAGCGGCGTTCGGACCGGGCATCCTCGACGATCGCTCCGTCGCGCATGGTGATGACGCGGGAGGCGTAGGTCGCGACATTGACATCGTGGGTCACTAGAATGAGCGTCGTGCCTTCGCGCCAGGTCTCTTCAAGGAGTCGCAGCACCAATTGGCCGGATGCGCTGTCGAGGTTGCCGGTCGGTTCGTCGGCCAGCAAGATCGGCGGGTCGTTGGCGAGCGCCCGCGCGATCGCGACGCGCTGTTGCTCGCCGCCCGAGAGTTCGTTCGGAAAATTGCCACCCAGATCGGCGATCCCAACCCGTTCAAGCAGCGCGTGTGCTCGCGAACCGCGCGAACCGCGCGCGTTGATTTGCATCGGGAGCATGACGTTTTCGAGCGCGGTCAGCGTCGGCATCAGCTGAAAGAACTGGAAGACGATTCCGATTGAACGGCCACGCCAGCGGGCGATGCGCTCCTCGCTCATCGCCGTCAGATCGCGGCCGAGCACGTTCACTTCACCTGACGACGCCCGGTCGATGCCGCTCAGCAGGTTGAGCAGTGTCGATTTGCCGCAGCCGGATGGCCCGAGAATGGCAACCCATTCGCCGCGCTCGATGCTGAGATCAATGCCGCCGAGCGCCTGAACCTGGCGCCGTCCGGCCTGATACGCCTTGCGTACATCGACGAGCGAGATGATCGGGTCGTGTTGTTCGTCGGGATCGGGCATGCAGAAACTCAGTCCGTGATCATATTGACGACGACGAGAAGGACCGCGGCTCCGACGACCGCGATGATCAGGCTGCCCCAGAATCCGGCCAGCCCATGGATGCCGAGCGTGCTGAAAATAAAGCCGCCGATGACCGCACCGACGAGACCGATAGCGACATTACCGATGCAGCCAAAGCCGTGTCCTTTCGTCAGCTTCCCGGCAATCCAGCCGGCCAGGAGACCGAGGATCACCCAGGCGATCAGGCCACCCGGTTCAAGCGCCACGGCTAGCGTCCACCCTCATCTACGCCGGTTTCGCGCCAGCGTTCGATGCGTTCTCGCTCGGTGCCTGTCAGATTGGCATGATCGAGCAGATCCGGCCGTCGCTCACACGTCCGTCGCAGCGATTCCTCGCGCCGCCAGTTCTCGATTCGTGCATGATGGCCGCTCAGCAGGATC
>JAICWZ010000560.1 GCA_025966355.1 Thermomicrobiaceae bacterium | reverse complement strand
GCGTCAACCTCGCTCGAAATCTCGGAGTCGACGCAGCGCCAGGCGCTCTTCGCCATCGAAGAGGCGGAGTTGCTCCTCTTTCTGGTCGACGGCGAGATTGGCGTCACGGCCGGTGATCACGATGTCGCCGATCTGGTACGACGTAGTGGCGTCGAATCCTTACTCGTCGTGAACAAGACCGAGTCCCGCACCCGGCAAGACGCGGCCGTTGACTTTTACGAACTTGGTCTAGGCGAACCCATCCCCGTTTCATCGCTGCACGGCATGGGCGTTGGCGATCTGCTGGATGAGGTCGTCGCGCGAATCCCCAGGGTCGAGGTTGAAGAAGCGGAAGATCTGCCGAGCATCGCTATCGTCGGACGACCGAATGTCGGCAAGTCGGCGATTCTCAACGCGCTGACCGGCGACGCCCGGCACATCGTCTCGGAGGTACCGGGCACGACACGCGATGCGATTGACACCGAACTCAACTGGGCCGGACAACGGATTCGGTTGATCGATACCGCCGGCATCCGGCGTCGGGGACGGATCGATCGCGGTATCGAGAAGTTCAGCGTCATTCGATCGTTCCGGGCGATCGAACGATGCGACGTCGCCGTTCTCGTGCTCGACGCGACCGAGCCGTTTACCTCCCAGGATCAGCACGTCGCGGGCTTCGTCGCCGACGCGAAAAAGGGCATCATCCTTGTCGTCAACAAGTGGGACTTGATCGAAAAAGATAACAAGACAATGTCCGAGTTCATGGAGAAGGCGGGCGAAGCGTTCGAGTTCATGCCGTACGCACCGATCATCTTCACCTCGGCGCTGACGGGTCAGCGGCTCGACAAGATCATGGAGACCGCGCTCAGCATCATGACGGAGCGGAGCCGACGGGTTCCGACCGGCGAGCTCAACAAGCTCCTGCGTGAAGTCATTGTTCGTCATTCGCCGCCGACGAAGCCGGGCAAGTGGCTGAAAATCTACTACGTGACGCAGGCCGCGACCGAACCGCCGACCTTCGTCTTCTTCGTCAACGCACCGGAGAACGTACACTTCTCGTATCGCCGCTTTCTGGAGAACACGCTCCGCGACGAGTATGGCTTCACCGGTACGCCGATCGTCATCCGCATTCGCGGTCGCGGGCCGGACGAATAGTCGAACGAATGCGCTATGTTACACTCGCCGCGAGCATGTGCAGCGGCCGGAACGTGTGAGAGGAACACGAGCATGGATCTCCTTCGGTCGGTCGATTCGGAAATCGCCGACGCCATTGACTGCGAACGCAACCGGCAACTATCGACGATCGAGTTGATCGCCTCCGAAAATTTCACGAGCGCGGCTGTTATGCAAGCGGTCGGTTCCGTGCTCACCAACAAGTACGCCGAAGGCTATCCCGGTAAACGGTATTACGGCGGGTGCGAGTGTGTCGACAAGGTCGAACTGCTGGCGATCGAGCGGGCCAAACAGCTCTTCGGCGCCGAGCATGTTAACGTGCAGCCGCACTCCGGCGCCCAGGCGAATATGGCCGCGCTCTTCTCTCTCCTCGATCCAGGCGACCGCATTCTCGGCATGAATCTGCAAGAGGGTGGCCACCTGACGCATGGTTTGAAGGTCAACTTCTCCGGGCGTTTCTATGAGGCGCACTTCTACGGCGTGGATCATGAAACCGAACGGATCGATTACGATGTCGTGCGCGCGATCGCCCACGAGGTGCGACCGAAGCTGATCATCTGTGGCGCCAGCGCCTACGCGCGCATCATAGACTTCGCCAAGTTCCGCGAGATCGCCGACGAGGTTGGGGCGACGCTCATGGCGGATATCGCGCACATC
>JAICWZ010000272.1 GCA_025966355.1 Thermomicrobiaceae bacterium | reverse complement strand
TGACGCCGGCCGCCGCGGAAGCGCCCGCGGAGACGATCAGCTTCGCTGATCTCGCTGACGCCGTTAAGAAGGATATGCCCAAACGTGCGCCTCCGGCGGTTGCGCCCGCAGCGCCTGTGGCGAAGCTCCTGAAGCCGGCTGAGACCGCGGCCGATCCGGCGCCGAGCATGGCGGCCGAAGAGGATGACCGCCGCACCGGGCCAGAAGATCGCCGGGGCGCCGGCGTCCAATCGATCCGCGTCGATCTCGACAAGGTCGACCGCGTGGTCAACATGGTGGGCGAGCTGGTCATCACGCAGTCCATGCTGACCCAGCAGATGGACGATACGCTCAGGGCTCGGTACCAGGAGCTGGTGCGCGGCCTCGAAGTCCTGGCGCAAACGACGCGTGGACTACAGGACGCGGTGATGGCGATCCGCGCGCAGCCGGTCAAATCGGTGTTCAGTCGGATGCCGCGGCTGGTGCGCGAATTAGCGCAAAAGACCGGCAAGAAGATCAAGCTTGAAACCATCGGGGAAGCGACCGAGATCGACAAGACGGTCATCGAACAGCTTTCCGATCCGCTGACTCACATGATCCGGAACTCCGCCGACCACGGCATCGAGTCTCCCGAGAAGCGCAAATCGCTTGGCAAACCGGAAATCGGCACGATCCGCCTCTCCGCTGAACAGGCCGGCGGCAATATTCTCATCGCCGTCGAAGATGACGGCGGTGGGATCAATCGCGAGCGGGTGCTCGAAGTCGCGAGGAACAAGGGTATCGTTGCTGTCGATACGACCCCGACGGACGAGCAGATCGACCAACTCATCTTCGCACCGGGCTTTTCGACCGCCGAGACGGTCAGCGACATCTCAGGACGCGGCGTCGGCATGGACGTGGTTCTGTCCAACATCAAGAAGATCGGCGGCTCGGTGCATGTGAAGAGCCGGACCGGGCAGGGTACGCGCATGACTCTGAGGCTGCCACTGACGCTGGCGGTACTCGACGTGATGCTGGTCAAGGTTGGCGGCAGTCCGTATGTCATTCCGCTGAGCTCGATCGTCGAGACGATCCAGTGCTCGCGGGCCGATTTCGGCCGGGCGCCTTCGGGCGCCAAGGTGCTGAGGGTACGCGGCGAATACGTGCAAGTGGTCGATCTCGCCACGCGCTTCCAGATGCTGAGCGATGCGGATCTCGGCAACCGCTTCGTCGTGCTGTGCGAGGCCGAGGGCGGGGTGAAGATCGCGCTCATCGTCGACGACATCATCGGTCAGCAGCAGGTGGTGATCAAAAGCCTCGAGGAAAACTTCGAGTCGATCGACGGCATCGCCGGGGGCACGATCCTCGGCGACGGCAACGTCGCCCTCATTGTGGACGTGCAGGGTCTCAAGGCGACCAAGCTGCACAAGAACGCGGCCTAGGACGGGCCGCAGAAGGATCAGAAGATGGATAGTCTGGCTCTCAAGGACGACTACGGAACGGGTGCCCAGGTTACCCAGAATTCCCTGCAGCTCATCGCGTTCTCGATCGGCGAGCAGACGTACGGCGTCGAAATCACCACGGTTCGCGAAATTCGTGCGTGGAACGGCGCTACACCGCTCCCCAATACCCGCGAATATGTACGCGGCGTGATCAATCTGCGCGGCACGATCGTGCCGATCTTCGACCTGCGTGCCCGCTTCGGCGAAGGGCAGACCTCACCGACCAAGAATCATGTGGTGGTCGTGATGTCAGTCGGCGACAAATGGGTGGGCATCCTCGTCGATGCAGTGAGCGACATTCTTACGGTCGATCGCAACGATATCCACAACGTGCCGGAAGGGAACACGATGGATACCGAATTGCTCAACGGCATCGTGACCCATGAAAGCCGCATGGTCGGGTTGATCGACCTGCATGCGGTGGTCTCGGGCGCCAAAGTCGACGGCTAGGCCGTTCCGCAGGGACGAGATGAAACGAGGGCGCCCACGGCGCCCTTTTTGTTGATCTCACAGACCAGGCCAAGCTCGCGCTGGGTCAGCTCGACCAATTGAATCTGGATCAGAACAGGTCGACGTCGCCGTTGGACGGAGTTGCCGCGACGCCCGACAGGGCCGGTACGCGCAATTCATCGAGTACAAGGTTTGCCCAGATCTCGTCATAGTCGGAGTCGGGCGCGGTCGGCGGCAACAGCGCGAACTGCCGAACTGCCAAGGCCATGTTCTGGCAGCGCTGCTCGATCCGATCCTGACCCTGCAACGCGTTGACGATCATCGTGACCGCCTTGCGCTTGGCCTGCTCACAGTTCAGCGACTTGTCGGCAAGCACTTCCAGCGCATCGCTGATGCCTTCAACCATCGCCGCAGTCTGGCGCGCGGTTTCGTCGAGTTCACGTGCGAGCTTCTGCAGCGACATAGATGGTGATACCCCCGAAGTCCCCGACCACTACCGCAGAAATCTAAAGCTACTCTTGCTTCGGCGACTGCCTTTGTAAGGTTGCCGAAACTGGTTAGAAGTTCCCTAAGGAATCCCGCTCTATGCTGATGATAACCTTGTCAGGGGGCGACCTAAAATTAGCATCCAGCCAAGCCGGGTCGGCGCTCCGACCTTCGACCGTGGCGTCGTGACGACAATTCATCAGGGCGATTGTCTTGTCGGCAACGAAGAAGACCTGACCTTCTCGACAATCCTGGGGTCGTGCGTGTCGGCCTGCATCCGCGACACCGAGGCCCGAGTGGGCGGGATGAACCATTTCCTGTTGGCCGAACCGTCGGGTAGCGCGAAGGATCGCTACGGCGCCTCGGCCCGCTACGGTGCTTTCGCAATGGAACAGCTGATCAACAAGGTGTTGCAACGTGGCACCGGACGGAAAGCCAACCTCGAGATCAAGATTTTTGGTGGCGGCCTGATCGCCTCAGCACTCACCGATGTGGGCTCCAAGAACATCGAATTCGTGCACGAGTTCCTCGAAAATGAAGGCTACACCATCTCAAGCGAGGATGTCGGCGGGACGTTTGCACGCCGCGTGATGTTCAAGCCGCACTCGGGCCGTGCTTTCGTCAAGCGTCTCGACAGCAGCGCCGCGGCCAATGTGGCGAGGGAAGAACTCACGATCGTGGGCCGCCGCAGGGCAGCAGTCGTGGCGCCCAGGCCGGTGGCTGACGACATTGAGCTGTTCTAGATCCAAGCCGCGGCGGCGGACGCGGCTCATGTGCAAAACCTGGCGAAAGTAACCCAATCCCTACCGGGCTGAGCCGGCATAGAGATTTGGTTAACCATTCGGATTTTAGGGTCGAATCGCACTCGCCACCCCTTCGATCCGGATGCGCCGCACCAGAGTCGCGTTGATCGTCGATACCATCTGGCTCGTGGCACTCGCCGCGGCAACGGCATGCTTGACGCTGTCGGGGTTGACGCTGCTGAGTGCGCTCACCGTCGTGTCGTTCGTGGGCATCGCTATCTGTGCGAGCCTGGTGTTCGCCGCCAAGGCTGAGCGCGAGGTGCAGCGCAAGCTTGCCGAGCTGGGGGCGGCAGTGGGTGCCGCTGGTCGCCGTGACCTCGAAGACGGTGTGAGCGTTGAAGCCATCGTCGCCAATCTCGCCGGCCGGCTGGACCGCGCGACGCCGTTCAAGGCGGCGTTTGCCGGTCTTAATCAGCCGGTTCTGGTCGCTGGAGCAGACGGGGAAATCCTCGGAGCGAGCCGGGGACTCCTCGCCCTCGAGCCGCGGGCGGTCGAGGGCGCCAGCATCGACGTGCTGCTGGGGACCGGTCATCGCTCGGGCGGGGTGGCGCCGGAGGAGCTCGTCAATCTCGCCGGCATCCGACATGCGGCGAAGCAGCGGCAGGCCGGCGCAGGCCGGATGGTGATGGAGTTCGTGCCGGCCGGCACCTACATCGCCGA
>JAICWZ010000440.1 GCA_025966355.1 Thermomicrobiaceae bacterium | reverse complement strand
TCGGCACGAACGCAGAGGGCGCCCAGGGTCCGGCGATTGCCGAGAAATGCCAGACCGGCGCCGATACCGATCAGCAGGATTGCCGCATCGTCGGCTACGTGAACAGCATCCAGGAATACTGGAACTCCGTCTTCAGTCAGGCGGGGAAGACGTACAAGCAATCCAAGACCGTCCTCTTTACCGGCCAGACGCAAACGGCCTGCGGCCCGGCCACGACCGATGTCGGGCCGTTCTACTGCCCGGGCGACAAGATCGTCTATCTCGATCTCGGCTTCTTCGATGAACTGCGAACGAAATTCGGCGCGACCGGCGGCGGCACCTTCGCCGAAGCCTATGTCCTGGCGCATGAGTACGGGCATCACATTCAGGATCTACTCGGCACGCTGGCGAAGATCGGGAATGACCGTCAGGGGGCCGAAAGCAAATCCGTGCGCACGGAGCTCCAGGCCGACTGTTACGCCGGGGTCTGGGCCAATCACGCGACGCAGACCGGCTATCTGACGCAACTGTCGCAGCAGGACATCGCGACCGGTCTCGATGCGGCGGCAGCTGTCGGTGATGACCGCATCCAGAAGGAATTTCAGGGGACGGTTAACCCCGAGACGTGGACGCATGGCTCTTCGGCCCAACGCCAGAAGTGGTTCATGACCGGCTATCAGTCGGGCGACATGAATCAGTGCGATACATTCTCGGGCGGGCTGTAGCGGCGGCGCGCGTCACGGAGCGCGAACGGACGGCTCAATGTACGCACGAGCCATAGTATAATCGCGCGCGGTGGCGCGATCGCGCGAGCGCCGTTCCCAACGGAGGATCATGGCCGAGCCGGGACTCACATCGAGGCTGCGTCAACACTCGCGACGCACGGGGATGCTCGTTGGGTTGAGTATGGCCGTCGCCATCGCCATCTGCATCGTCGGCTTCATCTGGATCTACGTCCGCGTCGGCCCGATTTTCAGCGATTTCATTCCAGAATCATCCGCCGCCCTTACGCCGGTCGTCCTCGGTGGTGCCGCCACTCCGGCGACCAGCGCCAGCCCAACAGCGCGGATCGCCGGACTCGCCACTCCCCGAGCGACCGCGACCGTCAGTGCCAGCCCGACGCCGATCTGGGAAGCGACGCATGAGATCGTCTCCGGTGAAACGGTAAACTTCCGCGAAGGGCCGACCACCGATTCCGACGTCGTCGACGTCCTGGCGCCCGGCACCGAACTGAAGTTTATCGGTGAGCAGGAAGTGACGGACGGCGTTACCTGGATGCATTTCCAGACCGAAGACGACACGATCGGCTGGATTCGCACGGTCGATGTGCGGCCGCTCGTACCGTAAGCGGCTGCGTCGTCAAACTGCGCAAACCGCTCTGCTATACTTGCCGTAATCAAGGCAACGATCTCACTGTATCCAGGCGAAGGACAGAGCATGCAGAGAGTCTCGATCGTCGGACTCGGGTTGATCGGATCATCGATTGGTCTGGGCCTGAAACGCTGGGCAACCAAGAACGGCAAACGCGAATCCGTCCTCGAAGTCTCCGGGTTCGACATCAGTCTCGATGTCCAGAACTACGCGAAGAAATTGAAGGCGGTCGATCGTACCGAATGGAACCTGGCGCACTCCATCGCGCGGGCCGATGTCATTGTCATCGCCACGCCGGTGACGGCGGTGCGCGAGGTCTTTGAAGTTATCGCGGATCAGGGCAAACAGGGCGTCGTCGTGACCGATACCTGTAGCACGAAGTCCGAAGTGCTGCAGTGGGCCAACGAACTGCTCCCCGATCATATCCACTTCGTTGGCGGCCATCCGATGGCGGGCGACACGCGCGGTGTCGAAGGCGCCAATGCTGATCTCTTCAAATCGGCGACCTGGTGCATCTGCCCGACCGTGAATGCGGGCGACGAAGCAGTGCAAACGGTGCTCGGGCTCGTCTCGGCCCTTGAGGCTGATTCGCTCTTCATCGATCCGCACGAGCACGACGGCTATGTTGGTGGCATCAGCCATCTGCCGTTCATGCTGTCGGTCGCGATGACCGAGGTCGTCAGCCACGACTCGCTCTGGCGCGACATGCGCAAGCTCAGCTCGACCGGCTTTCGCGATGCATCGCGCCTCGCCGCTGGTAGCCCGGAGATGTATCGCGGCATTTGCGCGACCAATCGCGAGAACATCGTGCGCTGGCTCGACGTGACGGTCAGCGAGTTGCAACACATGCGCGATCTGGTGAACACCGGCTCGGAAGAAACGCTTGAAACGTTGGAGAAGATCTTCAACGAAGCGCGCGACGCCCGCGCCGAATGGGTGACGAGCGAGCGCTCGGGCGGCGGTTTGGTGCAGGACACGGATGCCGAGCTGACGTCGATGGGCGTCGGGGAACAGATGCAGCAGATGTTCTTCGGCAATCTCTTCCGACGCAAGCCGAAGACCGGTCGCGAGGGCCAGACGAGCGGCAGCAGCCAGACGGGGCGTGGAGGTCGCGGTTCACGCTAGCCCCTACGGCACGATGCTCCACTCGTCAGGAAGCGCATAGTGATAGAGCACGCGCGTCGGCCGGCCGTTCTGACGTATCCGCCCACGGTCGACGC
>JAICWZ010000190.1 GCA_025966355.1 Thermomicrobiaceae bacterium | reverse complement strand
GCAACTGGCGAGAAGCAGCACCGCGATGAGGAGAAGTGGGACGACAAGCCAGCGCGCTTGCCGTGTGTCATGCGGATTCATTCAACATCCTTTTCGTCGTCAAGTAGCCGATTTTCCGTGGTTCGTGTCGCAAGTCCGTCTCCAGCGGATGCGTTGAAATCAGTTTGCCTCTGTCGCAATTGAGTCTCCGATCGACGATCGCGCCGCTGGTGGCCGCAGACCTTCCGAGGTCACGGCGCGTTCGATGGCGGCCAGGCCGAATTCAGCGATCATCGCGAGAATCGCGATCGCGATGGAGCCGACGACCAGCGGAGCGGTTTCGAGCAAATTGATCCCTTCCAGAATGTAGTCACCGTAGCCGCCGGCCCCGATGAGCGCCGCCAGCGGCGCCGTCGCGACGATTTGTACGGCCGACGTGCGTACGCCCGCCATGGTGACCGGCAGGGCGAGCGGAGCCTGGACGCGAACGAGCACCTGCCAGGCCGTCATGCCGGTGCCTCGAGCCGACTCGGTGATCATCGGGTCGATGCCGCGGAGACCGGCGATCGTGTTGAGCAGAATCGGCGGGATGCCGAGCGCGGTCAGCGCCAGCACGGCGGGCGTAAATCCGATGCCGAGGTAGGGAAGGACGATGGCGAGGAAGGCGAGCGTTGGGATGGCCCGCGCCAGACCGCTCAGGTTGGTCGCGACGAAAGCCGCGAATGGGCGCCGCGCGACGAGGACTCCGAGCAGGACGCCGATCACGATTGAGATGACGATCGGGATCGCGCAGAGCTTGAGATAGATAACGGTCTGCTCCACGAAGCGCGTATTCGGGTCGCGGAAGAAATCCCCGACCTCCTGCAGAAACCCCAAACGTGCGTGTCCTTCCGGCGCGTCGTTTCAATCCGACGGCTACGCGATCGCCCCGACGCGGCGACCGCGACTGAGGATTCGCTGAACTCCGAGCAGCAGGAAATCGACGACGATTGCCAGCAGGCTGACGATGATGACGCCGGCCACGACCTGGTCGTTGTAACTCGTGTTGAACCCTTGAAAGATCAAATAACCGAGGTCCTGCACACCGAAGAGCGGCGCGATCGTCGCGATGCCGATCGTCGTGACGGTCGCGACCCGGATTCCGGCCACGATCACCGGCAGCGCCAGCGGCAGGATCACTTCACGTTGCACCTGCCAGCCGTTCATCCCCATGGCGCGACCGGCCTCGATCAGGAGCGGATCGACCGATTGGATCGCCGCTACGATGTTGCGAATCAAGACGACCTGGGCGTAGAGCACCATCGGCAGCACAACGGTCGTCCGGGTCAGCCCGGTGAACGGAATCAGGATCGCCATGAAGGCGAGACTTGGGATCGTGTAGAGCACGCCTGCCAGCGTGATGATCGGAAGGTAGACGCGCACGAAACGCGCGGCGATCAGCCCGAGCGGGAATGCGATTATGAAGCCGATTACCATCGTGATCAGCGTGAGCGAGAGATGATCGATGATGAGGCTTGTAATGCTCGTCGGATCGGACAGCGCCCAGTGTTCTGATTGCAGAATGTAATCCACGCGCTATCCCCCGGCCCGGAAGCGCCCTGCTTCCTCCAATGCGATGTTGGAGCATGGTGCATGCCAGGAACACGCGACGATCGGATCGCCGCCGCTACTGATACTGGCACACGGCGTGCGCGTGGTCCAGCGTTGGTTTGACCGCCATCGATTGGGCGACGCGAGGGCGAGCGATAAGCATGCTGAAGAAGATCGGGTTCGGGTTGGTCGCCGGTGTTGTCGCGACGGCGGTGATGGACGCAAGCCAGACGTCGCTTATCCCGGCAGTGTCCTCCTGGATATCGTCGATGCGGGGCCAGCAAACTGATGACGACTCGTCGGACGATGGCGGTTCGGAGAGCCAGCCCGAGTCATCGCCGGAGAAAGTTGCTCATCGTGCCGCCGACCTGCTCGGCATCACGCTGAGCCGCGAAGAAGTGGCAACCTGGGGCAATCGAGTCCACTGGATCTATGGCACGCATTGGGGATCGGTATACTCGATGGTGGGTCTGCCGCGGTCGCCGCTCGTCGGGCTCGGATACGGCGCGATCCTCTGGCTTGGAAGTGACGAACTGCTCCTCTGGGCGCTTGGGATCGCCGAGAAGCCGACGAAGTATCCGTTCTCGGTGCATGCCAGCGCGCTCGCGGCGCATCTTGTTTATGGCAGTGTTCTCGGAACGATGCTCGCCGGGCTCGAATCCGCCCGGCCGCGCGCGTGAGATGCCGGCAGAAGAGGGGACAGTTCGATCGACGCCACGACGGAAGCGCCCACGCACGCAAGCTCAATTGTCTTCGAACATGTCTCGAAATCATTCCCGGGGATGGCGCGACCTGCCGTCAATGACGTCTCGTTGAGCATCTATCCGGGTCAATTTGTCGTGCTGCTCGGGCCCTCCGGCTGTGGCAAAACGACGCTGTTGAAACTCGTCAATCGCCTCTACGAGCCAACCAGCGGCACAATTTCGATCGACGGACGCCCGACCAACCACGTTTCTGCGCCGGAGCTGCGTCGTCGCATCGGCTACGTCGTGCAGCAATCGGGTCTCTTTCCGCACATGCGCATCGAAGATAACGTCGCGGTCGTTCCGAAACTGCTCAAGTGGGATAAGAAACGCACCTCGGAGCGGATCGATCAACTGCTGGATCTGGTCGGTCTGCCGCCGCGCGCCTATCGCCGCCGCTATCCGGTACAGCTCTCCGGTGGTGAGCAGCAGCGTGTCGGCCTGGCGCGCGCGCTCGCCGTAAGTCCCACGACGCTGCTCATGGACGAGCCGTTCGGCGCGCTCGACGCGATCACGCGAAGCCGACTGCAACGCGAACTCAAGCGCATTCACCGGCAACTCGGGCAGACAATCCTCTTCGTCACGCACGATGTGGAAGAAGCGGTGCGCCTGGCGGACCGCATCATCGTCATGCGCGATGGCGAAGTAGTGCAGTATGGCGATCCCGAGCAGATCGTGCTCCGACCAACCGATCAATTCGTGAGCGACCTGCTGGGGAGCGAGGATGTGCTGCGCCGGTTGAGCCTGATGCCGGTCACTTCCGCGATGCGCCCGATCGGAGATGCGTTCGATGGCGAGGGGCCGGTAATCGCGTCGAACGAATCGCTGCGTGATGCGCTTAGCCAGCTACTCGAATCACGCGCGTCGGCGTTGAATGTCGTCGATCCGGACGGCAAGATACGCGGCACCATCGACCTCGCCATCATTCAAGAACGAGGCGCAATCGAGGTGCCGGATCCCCCGTCATTCTGAGCCGCAGCGAAGAATCTCCTCTCCGTTTCCCTGAGATGTCACTTTGGGATACGCAAAAGAGATTCTTCGCTGCGGCTCAGAATGACGAGGAATGGGTTAGCGGCTGTCGATGGCATGGGGCGCTTTCAGCGGTCGATGTATCGCTCGATGTCTGCGATTCGCATGCGGCGATTGCGCTGGATCTTGCGGCGTTTGGCGAGCATCAGGGGCGCCGATCTGAGTCCGGCGAGTATGCCGCGAAGACGCGCCCGGGCGGCCGGTTCGCGAAGATGCGGTAGCGTACGCCAGGCATCGCGCGCTTGGTCGGCGGCGATCAGTGGCAGGTTCTTCCAGAGGAGCGGCCCGGGAAGATCCTTTGCGATGACGTTGAGCGTGTTGCGCGCGACGTAGTACGAGGCGAGCGGTCCACCGCCGGTCGCCGACAGATGATGATAGACGACGGCGGCCGGTGCATAGATGATCGAGTAGCCGCGCAGTCGGAGCCGCCAGCTCAAGTCGACATCCTCGCAGTACATGAAAAAGCTCGGATCGAGGATGGCGCCGTCGATGCGGGCAACGTCGTCGAGCGCGCTTCGACGATACAGCGCCGCGCCGGCGCAGGCGCCGAACACTTCTTCCTCGCACTCAAACTGGCCGACATCGCGTTGCCAGACGCCACGATTCCCGGGACGGCCGCTGCGCGCGTACGTATCACCCGCCGCATGGAAGGTGTCGCGTTGATCAAAGAGGAGCAGTTTGCTGGCGACGGCGGCCGCGTTCGGATGCCGCTCGAGCGCGTCGACCAGCGCTGCCAGCCAGCCCGGTTCCGGCTCGGTGTCGTTATTGAGCAGCGCGACATATTCCGCGTCGCTCAGCGCCAGACCGGCGTTGACCGCGGTGACGAGCCCACTGTTGCGTGGTAGCACGAGCAGGTCGACCTGCGGCCAATCACGACGCAGACGCTCAGGCGTGTCGTCGGTCGAGGCGTCGTCGACGACCAGGACGCGAACGTCTTCATGCGTCTGCGCCTGGAGCGCTGTGAGGCAATGATCAAGGTGCCGGTACCCGTTATAGGTTGGAATGATGATGTCGACGCGTACGTTCATCGCGCCGAACGCTGTGCCAGACAGCGGGCGAGCGCGTCCTGCCAGGGCGGCAGTTCGATACCCCGCGCGGCGGCTGCGACGTTCAAGAGCGCACCATTTCGCGGAGGTCGGGCCGCGCGTTGAAAGTCGGCAGCCAGGATCGGCTCGACGCGGATATCACTGCCCGCCAGTCGGAAAATCTCGACGGCCCAATCACACCAACTCGTCGACCCCTGATTCGTCAGGTGGAACGTTCCGTAGGACGGTTGCTCGATCAGCGTCCAGATCGCCAGCGCCAGATCGTGGGCATAGGTTGGGTTGCCGACCTGATCGTTGACGACGGCCAGATTGTCGTGATCGTGAGCCAGGCGCAGCATCGTATTGACGAAGTTACGGCCGATCTCGTCGTAGATCATCGCGGTGCGCACGACATAATG
>JAICWZ010000539.1 GCA_025966355.1 Thermomicrobiaceae bacterium | reverse complement strand
GCCGACGGCGTGATCTGATGCTGCCATCTGCCCCGCCAGGCGACCGTTCAAGGCAGCCCGCACGTGCGATCGCGGCGGATCACGTAAACTTTCTGGTATCGGGGAGCTGATGGGACCGGCGCAATTGGGCTCGGGCCGATTGTCAATTTATCAAAAAACTACATATCGCCTGTTGCGCTCTATGGCAAGCGAAAGCCCCACCAAAAAGGTGGGGCTTTCTTGAAGACCAGTGAGCCTTCTTAGATTTGACAGACGACACCTTCGCCGGGAACGACGATATTCAATGTGGCGTGTCCAGAACTATTGCAGAGCGCCTGCAGAGAATTGCAAGATTGATTGGTGCCATTGAGCACGATGGCGGAACCGCCGGAAACTTGATCCAGCTGCTCCTCGGTCAATTCGATCGGAGATTGCATGTTCTGCTGATAACGGGCCATAGGTTCGTGCTCCCTCAAGGTCATTGCCGAACGGTTACCGAGTCGGCGCACTAATTTGATCTAAAGTCGAAGGCTTTTGCAATCCCGGTAAGCATCGCCGGCCCGGCGGGTCGCGCTGCCTCACGCGCTTACGGTGCCGATGCGGCCCTCTTGTGCACGCATCGATTCCAGGCAACCCAGCCGCGTGATCGCGCCGGATCACGTGCACTTCCCGACAACGCGTTCCTCTGCTACTCTGGCTCAAAAAATCGAACCGACATGCAGGGAGCGCCGGAATGACTACCGCCACACCCGCGTCTTCAGTCCCTTCGCTTTCCGAGGCCGAACACCGCGCACATCTGCGCCGCGCCGTTCTCGCCAGCACGGTCGGCACCACGATCGAGTGGTACGATTTCCTGATCTACAGCACGATGACGGGGCTGGTATTCGGCCAAATCTTCTTTTCCGGAACCCACCCGTTACTCGACACGCTGAAGGCGTTCGGCGTCTTCTTTATCGGGTTTGTCGCGCGGCCGATCGGGGCCGCGATCTTCGGCCATTATGGCGATCGCATCGGCCGCAAAGCGACCCTTATCGTAACCCTGCTGATGACCGGTATCGCGACGGCCGCGGTGGGGCTGGTGCCGGGCTACGCGTCGATCGGTCTCTGGGGCGCGGTCATCCTGACGCTGTTGCGTCTGATCCAGGGGATCGGGGTCGGCGGCGAGTGGGGCGGCTCCGTGCTCCTTGCCATGGAATGGGCCCGCACGAACAACAACCGCGGCTTCATCGCGTCTTGGCCGCAATTCGGCGCCCCGGCCGGTCTGTTCCTCGCCAATATTGCCGTGCTCCTGTTCAGCTGGATCTCGGGAGACCAGTTCCTGGTTTGGGGCTGGCGCATCCCGTTCCTCCTCAGCATCGTCATGGTCGGCATCGGGTTGTGGATCCGGCTCGGGATCCTTGAAACCCCGGTATTCCGGCGTCTCCTCGACGAGAACCGGATCGAGCGCGCGCCGATTGTCGAGGTCCTCCGGAAACAGCCCAGCACGGTGATCCTGACCGCGCTGTTGCGCCTCGCCGAACAGTCGCCCGGCTACATCTTCAACGCGTTTGTTTTCACGTACGGCGTGACGGTCCTGGGCGCCTCGCGCAACCTGTTGCTTGGCGCACTGATCGTCTCGACGGCGCTCGGCTTCTGCTGGGTGCCGTTCGCGGGCGCCCTGTCAGACAGGATCGGGCGCAGGCAGATGTACATCATCGGCTGCGTTTTCGTTGCCGTGTTCACCTTCGTATATTTTGCGCTGCTCGACACGAAGGTGCCGGGCCTGATCTTCCTGGCGGTGGCGCTGTCCTTCATTCCGGTCATGACGATGTACGGCCCTGAGGCGGCTCTGATCGCGGAAGCGTTCACCCCCCGCCTGCGCTATAGCGGCGCCTCCCTCGGCTATCAGCTGGCTTCGATCATTGCCGGCGGGCCGGCGCCGTTTATCTCCACGTGGCTGTTCCTGAGCTTTCATTCGACCGTGCCGATCGGTATTTATGTCTCCGTCTGCGCGGTGATCAGCATCGCCGCGACGCTGATGCTG
>JAICWZ010000377.1 GCA_025966355.1 Thermomicrobiaceae bacterium | reverse complement strand
TCTGGCCGGCTTCTTCCTGATGGGGCTCTTCCAACTGCCCGTTCTGCTGCGCGAGCGGCGCTTTCATCCGAGCTACAATCGGTCGTTGACGCGCTCCGAGACGCTGTTGCTCGGTATGGCCTTCGGCTTCGGCTGGACCCCGTGCATCGGGCCGCTGCTCGTCACGATCCTGGTTTATGCCAGCGCATCGGATACGGCGGCGCGCGGCACGTTGTTGTTGCTGAGCTATTCGCTCGGACTGGGATTGCCGTTCATCATCATCGGTGTCGGGGTCGGACGACTGCTGGGCGCGCTGCGCTGGATCACGAGGCACTACCAGGTCATCTCAGTCGTGAGCGGCGCGACGCTGGTGCTCACCGGCGTGCTGTTTCTGACCAACCGATTCTTCTATTTGAACGTGCTGAGCCAGCGATTGTTCGATCAGGTCGTACAGCCTTTATTATTCTTGCGGCTTTGACGGAGTTTTCCCGACCATCGCGTTTCGCGGCAATTTGTTAGAGTACGGGGAGCGCGGGAGCGAGTGACTGTGGATTGGACAGGTGATGGACGTTCCTGCCATAGCACGGTTACTCTTGCGCCTGGCGCACGCCATCGCCGCGGTTCTCTGGCTCGGTGGTGGAGCGTACTACGTGCTGGCGCTGCGGCCGGCGCTGAAAGACGCCGATCCGGCGGTGCAGGCAGCGGGTCGTGCGGCGCAGCGAGAATTTGGCGAGTGGGCCTCGGTCGCGACGCTCATTTTGATCGTGACCGGCGTCGTACTGACGGTCGATCGATTGACCGATGGTCAGGGCAGTACGGGATACGTTATTCTACTCGCCATAAAGATCGTCGCGGCGCTGACGGCGTTCGGTCTAACGGGGACGTTTATCGGGCGCAGTCGCAGGCGACGGGGAGCGGGCAAGCCGAGGATCAATCGAACCTGGCTCGTGCTTGCATTCGGAACAGCCGCATTCGTCATTGGAGTGACACTCTCGGCCGTCTATCCAACCGGAATCGGACAGCGTTAGACGTACCAGATCGCGTCGTGAACAGCGCAAACGTGGGAGGGAACTTGTGACTGGAACTGTGGCGACCAGTCCGTCGGGATCCAAACGGGCACCGTGGCTCAACCCGAAGCTGATCGTGGTGGCCGTGGTGATTTTCGCCGCCATCGGATACCTGATCTACAACGCGGTGGAAAGCTCGGCGGCTTCGTATTTCGTGACCGTCGGCGAGTTGCAGGGGAAGGCCGCCACCATGGACGGCCAGCATGTGCAGGTCGGTGGCGATGTACAGCCCGGTTCGATCGTCAAGGGGAACCCCGGCGATCCTATTTCATTTGTTTTGACCGATGGCACCAAGACGATGCCGGTCTCGTACAGCGGCGTGCTGCCGGATATCTTCTCCGATAAGGTCCAGGTGGTTGTCGAGGGGACGTATCACGCGAACGGGACGTTCGCGGCAACGACGTTGCTGACGAAATGCCCGTCGAAGTTTAGCGCGGCAACCACGACAAGCGGTTAGAGAGGATCTGCGGTGGCTCAGCTAGGTTCCGGAGCGCTGATTGTCGCGTTCGCGCTGGCTCTCTATGGAATCGTCGTCTCGGTCATCGGTGCCAGGCGACATGCCTCGGAGCTGATAAACAGCGGTTTACGCGCCGTTTGGGGCGTGACCGCGCTCATCATCGTCGCCGTCGCCGCGCTGGCGACCGCCTTCCTGACGCATAATTTTCAGCTTGCCTACGTCGCCGGCCGATCGAGTCGCGATATGCCGCTGCACTATGTACTGGCGGCCTTCTACGGTGGCCAGGAGGGCAGCCTTCTCTACTGGTCGATGATCGCCGGTATTCTTTCGTCGATCGCGATCTACCTCCATCGCAAGCGCGATCGCGATCTGATCCCGTATGTCGCGGCGACAGTCCTGTCCACCGAAGTCTTCTTCCTCTTCATGCTTGTCTTTATCAGTAGTCCATTCACGTTGCTGCCGGTTGCGCCGCTCGATGGGGCGGGTCTCAACCCGCTGCTGCGTGACCCTGGCATGATGATGCACCCACCGTTCTTGCTTGGCGGCTTCGCCAGCTTCACCGTGCCCTTCGGCTTCGCGATGGCGGCGATGCTCACCGGGCGTTTGGGCGATGGTTGGATTCGCGCCATTCGCCGCTGGGCGTTGGTCGCCTGGGGCATTCTCGGCATCGGCCTACTGCTCGGCGCCTGGTGGGCCTATCACGTCCTTGGCTGGGGCGGTTACTGGGGCTGGGACCCGGTGGAGAACGTCGCCTTGCTGCCGTGGCTGGTCGCGACCGCCTTCATCCACTCGATCATCGTGCAAGAGCGTCGCGGCATGCTGAAGGTCTGGAACATGTCGCTGATCGTCGGTGGCTACATCCTGGCCGTCTTCGCGACCTTCACCGTCCGCAGCGGACTGATTCAGTCGGTTCACACGTTCGCGACCTCGTCGATCGGCACCTACTTCCTCAGCTACCTGGCGATCGTGATTGTCGTTTCGATCGGACTGCTTGCCTACCGCGTCAAGGGCTTGCGAGCCGAGCGGGCCATCGAGTCGGTAATCTCGCGTGAATCGGGTTTCCTGCTCAACAACCTCCTGTTCACGGCGCTGGCGTTCGCGATCTTCTGGGGCACCATTTTCCCGCTGTTCAGCGAGGTCTTTCACAGCACCAAGCTCACTGTCGGGCCGCCGTTCTACAACCAGGTGGCCGGCCCGATTTTGCTGGCGCTGCTTATTCTGATGGGTATCGGGCCGTTGCTTGCCTGGCGGCACACGTCGTGGCGGCCATTGTTACGCAGCATTCGCTGGTCGTTGCTGGCCGCAGCTCTCGCGTTGGTGATCTTCGGTGTCATGTTGCGTGATGCGTTACCGGTCGTGGCGCTGGCCGCCGTCGTTTTCACGGTCGGCACAATCATCGCGGAATATGTGCGCGGTGCGCGCGTGCGGCATCGCTCGATCGGTGAGAGCTACCTCACGGCAATCCCAAGCCTGTTGC
>JAICWZ010000588.1 GCA_025966355.1 Thermomicrobiaceae bacterium | reverse complement strand
GGACGGCGTGTGGCCGGGACGCTCGACGCGCACAGCGTCGGTCAGCAGCACTAGCACGCCTTCGGCGCCGATCTCGCGCAGGCGCGCTTCGTCGGTCGGCGGTCCGAGCGGCGGAGTCGGGTCGAACTTGTAGTCACCGGTGTGCATGACCCAGCCGAGCGGCGTTTTCAGGCCGATAGCGAAGCTGCCCGGAATGCTGTGGGTGACGTTGATGAACTCGGCCTCGAACGACTTGCCGAACTGATAGTGCTCGCCCGCTTCGATCGTATGCAGATCGGCCAGATCGAGCACGCCCGCTTCGTCGAGCTTCGATTCGGTGAAGGCGATCGCCAGCGGCGAGCCGTAGATCGGAATCGGTGCCGCTTTCTTAAGCAGCGGCAGGAGAAACGGGAGTCCGCCGATATGATCTTCGTGACCGTGGGTCAGCAAGATGCCGCGAAGCTTGTCGATCCGTTGAACGACGTAGCTGATGTCCGGAACGATAAGATCGATCCCACGCATCTCATCTTCGGGAAACTTGGCCCCGGCGTCGACGATGACGAGATCACCCCGATATTCGATGACCGTGAGATTCTTGCCAACTTCGCCCACTCCACCGAGCGGGATAACACGAATTCTCGGACGCGGCATGCAGTTCCATTTCCTTGCTGACATTAAACGGTACGCGGCGCTCAGACGCGCCACAATAAGTGTCTCATGTGACGCGAGGAGAATCGACCTTAACCCGCTACCATAATGCAGCGCGGGCCCGGACTCGCCTTGACAGGCGATTTAGAGCCTCACTAAGATTCGGAGGCGCCAGATCCATGTCGCCGGCAAGGAGAGTCAGATGACCGACCTGCTCTACATGAGCGATAGCTACGTGCGCGAATTCGATGCCGTCGTTACCGGCCTAACCGATTCCGGCCAATTGATCCTCGATCGTACCGCATTTTACGCGGGAGGCGGTGGCCAACCTTGCGATATTGGCAAGATCAGTGCCGACGGCGCCAGCTGGCAGGTGACGAAGGTCGGCAAAGCCGATGGTGAAGTGGTACACACCATCGAGGGGGGCGATCCGCCGGCCATCGGTTCCATGGTACACGGTGAGCTCGATTGGGAGCAGCGCTATCGCCTGATGCGGACCCATACGGCGCTCCATGTCCTCTGTGGCACCGTTTTTCGGGAATACGGCGCACAGGTGACCGGCGGCAACATGGGGACAGATAAGGCGCGTATGGACTTCGAACTCGAAGATCTGAACGCCGACCGCGTGGCGCATATCGAAGCGCTGGCGAATCAGGCAATTCAGGCGGGACTGCCGGTCTCCTGGCGATCGCTGCCGCGTGATGAAGCCTTTCAGATACCCGACCTGATCCGAACCAAGATCAATCTGCTGCCGCCCGGTATCGCCGAGGTGCGCGTGGTGGAAATCGAAGGGCTCGATTTGCAGGCCGATGGTGGCACGCATGTGCGTAATACGCGTGAAGTTGGCGGGCTCAAGGTGATTGGGACGCGCAGCAAAGGACGCATCAACAAGCGCCTCGAAATTGAACTGGTGGACGATTCGACGGCCTGACGGCTGGGACGAGAGAGGTTGTTCTGGTGGGGATTGACTGGGAGCGATTACAGGCGCGCCGCGCGGCCAACGTACGATCGTCGGTCACGTTCAAGTTTGGCGAGCCGACCGAAGCACCCG
>JAICWZ010000563.1 GCA_025966355.1 Thermomicrobiaceae bacterium | reverse complement strand
CGGCTTGCTCCATCCGAACCCCAAATCCGTCCTCATCGTGGGTTGCGGAGCGGGTGTTACGGCGGGCTCGTTCGTGGTGCATCCAGAAATCTCCCGCATTGCGCTTTGCGAAATCGAACCGCTGATCCCGCCCGCAACCGCTCGTTTCTTCGCGCGCGAGAACCACGATGTCGTTCATGACGGTCGCACCCACATCGTTTATGACGATGCCCGGCATTTCGTCCTGACCACGAACGAAAAGTTCGACATCATCACCTCCGACCCGATCCATCCCTGGGTCAAAGGCGCGGCAACTCTTTACTCAAAGGAGTACTTCGAGTCATGCCGCAGCCACCTCGGTCACGGGGGACTGGTCACCCAGTGGGTTCCGCTTTACGACAGCGATCTGGCAACCGTACAGAGCGAGATCGCCACTTTCTTCCAGGTTTTCCCCGATGGCATCGTCTGGGGCAATGTCGGCGATTACAACCAGGGTTACGACGTAGTGCTGATGGGATCGACCGGACCCATCCGTATCGATCTCAATGCCCTTCAGTCAAAGGTCGACGCGTCACCGCGCCTCGCCGAATCGATGCGCGAGGTGGGATTCCGTTCCGCGGCGGAATTGATGGGCACTTACGGAGCACGGGCCGGCGAACTCCGCCAGTGGCTCCAGCATGCGCAGATCAATCGCGATATGGACCTTCGCCTTCAATACCTCGCCGGATTCGCCTTGAACCGGGCAAACGCAGGCGGCATTTACGGCCAGATCGCGGCGCGTGGGCCGTTCCCCGTGGACCTCTTTCGGGGCTCCGCCGCTCAGATCGCCGCGGTTCGCAAGAGTTTCGACGAGTGGCGCTCGGACTCCTTCTGACATCATTCAGCCGTTAAGGTTTGCTAAACCTGGTTCGAGTGGATTCTTCATCGGACAGTCGTAAGCGGTGGTCCTGGCCATCGTTTGCCGACCGAAGCGATCAGCTGCTGGTACTGCTCAGCATCCTGATTGGATTGCTCGTTGGCCTTACCGTCGTTGCGTTCATCCTGCTCACTGGACGGCTTGCCGCGCGGATGTACCCGCCGGAGAGCGCGGCGTGGCGGCGTGTGCTGATTCCCTTTGCCGGCGCGCTGTTCAGTGGATATCTGCTCTACCGGCATTTCCCGAACGCGCGCGGAAGCGGCATTCCTCAAACCAAGGCAGCGCTATTCATTCGCGATGGCTACATCGGGTTGAAAACGGCTCTGGGCAAGTTTCTCTGCTGCTCGATCTCGCTGGCCAGCGGTATTGCGCTCGGACGCGAAGGTCCTTCGGTCCAGATCGGCGCGGGAATCGCTTCGGTGATCGGCCGGAGGTTTGGCCTGGGGCCTTCCCAGGTAAAGGCTCTCGTGCCGGTGGGTTGTTCGGCCGCACTCGCGACCGCCTTCAATACGCCGATCGCGGCGGTCCTGTTTTCGCTGGAGGAAATACTGGGCGACTTCCATGCCCCCGTGCTCGGTTCGGTTGTGCTGAGTTCCGCCACGGCGTGGATGGTGCTGCATTTGATTCTCGGCGATCACCCTTTGTTTCATACGCCTGCTTACAAACTCGTGAATCCGGCGGAATTCGGCATCTATGCCATTCTCGGCGTCGCCGGCGGACTCGGCTCCGTCTGTTTCGTAAAGTTACTCCTGAACTTGCGGCTTTGGTTTCGGAAGCTTCCCCAGAAGTCGGTGTGGCTGCAACCTGCTGCAGGCGGACTCGCGATGGGTCTGGTCGGCTGGTTCATTCCTGAAATTCTTGGAGTTGGCTATGACTACGTCGACCGCGTGCTGGG
>JAICWZ010000532.1 GCA_025966355.1 Thermomicrobiaceae bacterium | reverse complement strand
GGCCGGCACCAAGCGACCGTCGAGTTGCAACGTCTCGGTTTCCACCGGGAGATAGGGCGCGACGTGCAGGCCGGTATGGTGCCCGGCCGCGCGCAGTATTCCGGCGATCAACGCCGAGGTCGAGCCTTTGCCCGAAGTGCCGCCGACATGCACCGAGCGGTACGTCTGCTGCGGATTGCCGATGAAGGCGAGAAATTGCCGGAGCCGATCGAGCCGCGCCAGCGCACGCGCCCGGATCTCTTCCGCGCTCGAATCCAGACGCGGGCTCGGCGGCCCCTGGATCAGGTTCGAAATATAGTGCGACGCCCAGTGGTACTTGGCCAGCGCGGTCTCGGCGACCATATCGGATGTCGCTCCTGTTACCTGTAACGTCCAGATCCAATACAAACTCAGAAATTGTATCAGCCGTTCCGCCCAATCGACGCAGAACGCGTACCAGATTCGGGGATCAATCATGACCAAGTGAGCGTTCGACGAACGTCCGCGTCCGGGATTAGAAATCCCGGTCTCCATAGACGAAATCCCTCCGGGATTGAGAACAAGCCTTCCCAGTCCCCCGCAGGGGACTTCGTCTACGGAGGCCGGGACCTCGGTCCCGGTACGAGCGATCACCGCCTAGCGGTCACTCATACCGGCTGGCTACTCCCTGCCTCCTGTCGTATCCTCAGGTTCGGGGCGAACCTCGCCAGATGCAAACGGAGCAGATTTCTGTGGCAACCACACAATTCAGTCTCGAGCCGGTAACGCCGTTTCGGCTCGACCTCACGGTCTGGGTGCTGAAACGCCGCCCGGACTACATCGTCGATCAATGGGATGGAGAAACCTATCAGCGGACGTTGCTCGTCGATGAGCTTCCGCTGGGGATCGCCGTGCGCCAGCCGGAACCGGCGCGCCTTGAGGTCACGCTCAGCGGCCCGGAGGCAGCCGTCACGCGGCGGGATGTCGTCCAACCGACCATCGAACGACTGCTCGGCACAAACGTCGATCTCTCGGACTACTACGCCTTCGCGGACGATGATGAACAACTCCGCCCGCTCGTACGCCGCTTCGCCGGGTTCAAGCCACCCCGCTATCCGACGCTCTTCGAATGCTTGACCAATGCCATCGCCTGCCAGCAGGTGACGCTCACCTTCGGCCTGCAGGTCGTCTCCCGCCTCGTCGAGCACTACGGCCGCCCACTCGAAACCGAGGGCGGCATGTCACGCGCCTTTCCCGCACCGGCCGAGATCGCGCTCGCCGATCCGGATCATTTCCGCAAGATCGGCTTCAGTCGCCAGAAGGCGCGTGCGCTGATCGAACTGGCGCAGGGACTGGAGAGTGGCACCATCGACTTCTCGAATCTCGGCAGACTGGATGATGAGAGCGCTGTCCGTGCGCTCTCGGCGTTGCGCGGTGTTGGGCGCTGGACGGCTGAATATGCGCTGCTGCGAGGACTGGGGCGGCTCCACATCTTCCCCGGCGACGATGTCGGCGCGCGGAACACGCTCCGCACCTGGACCGGGCAAGAGGCAAAGCTCGATTACGACGCGGTCCACGCCACGCTGGCGGGGTGGAAGCCGTATTCCGGTCTGCTCTATTTCCAGATGCTCCTACTCGGGCTGGAGAAGAAGGGCCGCGTCACGGTCGATCCGTAACCGTCACTCTCCCGGCGCGGGAAGACGGGCGAGGCATACGATCGCCCCTACGATGCGCGATCCTAATCTCCAGGCGCGGGGCGCTTGACGGTGGACGGCATAGCGCGGCTCGAATGCGGATGGCGCGCCAGGTAGAGAAAGCCGAGCACGACGCCGATACCACAGAGGCTCGCCATGATCAGCACGGCGATCGTCACGCTGTACGTCTCGCTAAGCCAGCCAATCAGGAAATTTCCGAGCGGCGCCGTTCCCATGTTCAGGAAGATATAGATGCTCATGACGCGCCCACGCAGCTCGCCCGGCGCGAAGAGCTGCAGGCGCGAATTGGCCGTTGCCGTGAACGAGATGCTGGAGAAACCAAGCACGATCAGGATGAGAATCGTCAAGAGATAGACGTGCGAGATCGCGAGAAAGC
>JAICWZ010000255.1 GCA_025966355.1 Thermomicrobiaceae bacterium | reverse complement strand
GATCGTAACGATGACCCAGAGCACCCCAATCATCTGAGCAAAGCGCCCCAGAACGTAGATGAGCTTCGCTCTCAGCATGCTTCCCCCGCAACCCTGCACTGCTTCGTCGACATCTCGTGTGCCGGTAGGGGCAGCCCCCCGTGGCTGCCCCGGCGGCCTTCGGACGAACGTTGTCGGTCGGCAACCGGGGCGACCACAGGGGGATCGCCCCTACCGGATTCGGACAGTGACGCGATAAACCGCTTCTAGGTCTCCGGCTTCAGCGTCTCCTTCTGACCCTTCGGATAGAGCAGGTGGCCTTCGGCATCCCACTCGTAGCCGGCGTCGGCCAGAATCTGCTTGGCACCAGCGATATCGCTCTTCGAGTAATCCTTCAGGTCCGGATCGTGCCAGAACTCGAGCGCCTTCGAGACGTGCGAATCGGCGATCTCGGCAAAGCCTTTGAAGATATTCGTCTGGACCTGCGTCTGATCAGCCGCCGTCGCCAGCGCCAACCGGAAGGCGCGGTCGCCCATCGGTGCGCGGCGCTCGTTCGGCGCGTTGAAGCGGAAGCCGACCACCGTGGTCGAAACCATCTTCATGTCCTTGTTGCTCGAAAGCTGCTGCTCGAGCAGTTGCTGGTCGCCGGTGTAGTCGGAGAGGAAATTCAGCTCACCGCTCTGCAGGCCACCAACTGCCGCCGCCACGTTCGGCACGTCGCGCAGAATCCAGCGCCCCATCTTCGGCGGGTGGAAGTGGTCGGTGTTTGCTTCCAGCACGATCTCTTCCGAACGCTTCCAGTTGACGAACTTGAACGGACCGGAGCCGACCGGCTTGTCTTCCTGGTATTTCTCGGCGTTGGTCCCCTTTGCCTGCAAGTCCTTCAGCACCGGCTCCCAGACGTGCTTCGGGATGAGGTTCAGCTTGGAGAGGCCGGAGGTTTCGAAGGCGGCGTTCGGCGCTTTGAGCGTGAACTGCACGCGACTGTCATCCAGCGCCTTCACCTCGCCGATGCCGGAAACGAACGGCTTGTACATCGGCGACATGTCGCCCTGCGGCGCGGTGAAGCTGAAGACGACGTCATCGGCCGTCACCGGCTGGCCGTCGTGCCACTTCATCCCCTGCTTCAGCGTGCAGACGACGACGGTGTCGCTTGACCATTCGACCTTTTCGGCCGCCCACGGCTTTGGCAGACCATCTTTGTCGATGCGCATCAGACGATCCCAGATCAGTTCGGTGATCCAGGAGTCAGTGCCGCCCGAAATGTAAAGCGGGTTAATGGCGGTCACCGGGCTGAGCGTATTGAGAATCATGTCCTTCTGGTTGCCCTTGGGGGCCGCGTCCATGAAGGTCCAGGAGTTCTTGATACCGAGTCCGCGCGCATCGACGACCGTGCTCTCATCCCACACGGCGCTGCTATAGGCGTAACTCGCCTTGGGATAGACGGTGAAGAGAAACGGCTGGTCGTTGTTGATGATCTCCTGCGCCTTGTAGACGAGCGCCTTGCGCTTGTCACGATCCATCTCGGCGCGCTGAGCCACGGCGGCATCGTCGTAATCCTGGTTGATATATCCGACGAAGTTGTAGCCGTTTTCAGCCGTGCTCGAATGGAAGAGGTTGTAGAGAAATTCGTCCGGATCGAGACGTTCCGGGCGACCGACCATCTGCCAGGCGGTGATGTCCCACTTGTCGCGGTTGTACCAAACGACGTCGCTCATCTGCTCCCAGGGGATCACCTTCATCTCGACATCGATGCCGAGCTGCTTCCAGAGATTCACCATCAGGTTGGTCGTCTCGTACTCTTGCGGGACGTTCGCTTGCGGCTCGGTCAGCGCGATCAGCTTGCGGATGCGCCGCTCGGCGACGTCCGGACCGGTCGCGACATTGCCGACGTTGGCGGCCGGTGTGCCGCCGGCGGTCGGCGTACCGGTGCTGCCGGAATCGCTCGTGGTGGTAGAAGCCGAACCCGACGACCCGGACGCCGAGGTGCTGGCCGCCGACGTCGGCAGCTGCTCGTCAACGGAATCGGAGCCGCCGCAGGCCGCGAGCAGGCTCGAGAACGCGCCGGTCGCCACCACGACGGTGCCGGCACGACGTAGGAATTGACGCCGGGACTGTGGCCCGGCCAGGTAGGTTGCGAGCCCGCGGCTCGTGTCGTTCAACAGTTCATCGGACACGTCATCGCCCCCCTTACTCATACGCTGCGCTTGATTCACCAGAACGTGACACCCAGGGTGTCCCAACCGCTACTCCGGTTCGACGCCCGCGAGTTGTGACGATCCTTGCGCACTCCCCTCCTTTACGTAGCCATTCAGCGATCGCGCACCCACCGGTCCGCGCGGCACGACCGAGAATCCCAGCGTTGTCCCGATGCGTACCCGTGTCTCCAGCAGCAGGTTGAGCGCCCGTTCGCGTTGATCGACAGTAAAGCGATGCAATGGCCCGGCGACGCTGAGCGCCGTATTGACCTGCCCGTTCAGCCCGGCGATCGGCACAGCGATCGAATAGCCCGATGGATCGAGATCCTCGTCACTTTCGGCGTACCCCTGCTGCCGGATCAGCGCCAGTTGCGCCTCAAGCGCGTCACGGGTCAAGACGGTCCGGTCGGTATAGGACGGCAACCCGTGCTCCGCGATCGTCGCGTCGATCAAGGTCGCATCCTGATAGGCGAGAATTGCCTTGGGGCACGCCCCGGCGTGCATCAGGAAGCGACGGCCGACCTGGGCGGAAAGGCTGATCGCCGCGCGACTTTCGCGCCGCGCCACGCAGACGACTTGCAGCCCATCGCGCACAAAGAGATGCACCGTCTCGCCCGTCTCATCACGCAGCCAATCCATCTCGGTTTGCGCCACCTGCAAGAGATCGTTCTGGCTTATGAGACGCTGGCCGATCTCGATGAACTTGCTGCCCAGCCGGTACGTCTTGTTCTCGGTCTGCCGGACGTAATCGTGCTCCTTCAACGTCGAGAGAATACGAAAAACCTGATTCTTACTCATCGACAATCGAGTCGAGAGTTCGGTAACGCCAAGTTCTTCCGCATTCCGGGCCAACTCGTCGATAAGGGCAAGCGCTCTGTCGAGCGAACCGATTGTCTGGCTCACATTTGTCCTCGGTATGTACATCGGCTGTGTACAGCGGGAATCCCTGCTCCAAATTAGCACGCCGTTCTATTCCTGTCAATCCCTGTATGCAACGAGATGCGGAGAGATGTCGGCCAAGAAGTCACTCGCGTCGGTGAGCGTGACTCCGCCTGACCGTCGCCGGGCAAAGATCATGGCGTGCCAATGAACGTCGTCCTCGGGCTGTGCCATATGGTAGCGTCCCCCCAGGAGGAGATGATGGATTCTGGGTTGCTGATCCGCCAGGCGCGGGTTGAGGATGCCGGGCGTTTACGCGAACTCGGTGTCGCCGGTTGGGAGACGACGTATGCCGGGTTCCTGCGGCCGGAGAATCGCCGCGCCTATCTGAACGGCGCCTTCTGGTCGGTCGAGCGGCTGAGCGCGATCAGCGAAGCACGCAATTGCACTACGCTCGTCGCCGAGGTCGAGGGCCGCGTCATGGGGTTCCTCACACTCGAGCCACATGTAAGCGGCGACATCGAACTGACCCGCTTTTATGTCGATCCGAAGATGCGCGGTCGCGGGGTCGGCAGCGAACTCTGGCACGCCGCACTTGCCCAGCTAACAGCCGGCGGCACGCGTGCCATCCTCGTCAACGTCTTCGGCGATAACCGCGACGGCCGCCGCTTCTATGAACGCCTCGGCGTCGCGCTCATCGAAGAAACGACGAGCGTCGTCGGCGATCAAACGGTCTACGACGTCTGGTATCGGCTGACGGTTGATCCCTAATACCCGGCACGCTTGTCCACGACGTTGAGCATCGGCTCGTCGTGGATATAGCGCCGGATGTTCTCGATCATCAGTTCAATGCCGCGCTCCCAATAGAACGGGCCGCCGCCGGAGGTGTGCGCCGTGATCAGCACGTTCTCCATATCCCAGAGCGGCGAATCGGCCGGCAGCGGCTC
>JAICWZ010000145.1 GCA_025966355.1 Thermomicrobiaceae bacterium | reverse complement strand
TGCGATCGCGTTGGCCGCATCGGCCGCCTGCTTGGGGTTCGTGTCCTCCACCTGAATGACCATCAATTCAGTGTTGGCGGGGATCGACACCGAAATCTTCGGCGGCGCGCTCAGCTTGAGTTGCTTCATCACCTCGGCGGATGTCTGCGGGCTCGTGACCATCGTGCGGTAGGTGTTCATCAAACGGTCGGAGTATTGAAGATCGTAGCTGACCCAACCGGATGAACCGGTGTTGGCCGTGCCCATGCGGAGCGTTGTTGACGCCGTATACAGTGGCGTGATGAGGAACAATCCGGCGATCGTCGCGGCCAGCGCCAGGGCGGTGGTGATCACCACAACCAGGCGGCGTCGCCAGACGACGGCTATAAAGGATTGAAGGTCCATTCAGTCACAACCCTTACGCGTACTCGCTGCGTGCGGACAATTCGATCGATCTCGACCTCGCCGGCTGCTGAGTCATGCGACTGCTCAGACACAAAAAAACCGGCTCGACATTCTGCCGGCCGGTTGCACCACTGGCTCAGTACGGATCAGGTGCCCAGATTGCGATCCGTACGTCGTTGCCGCCTTTGTGTTGTCCTCCGGGTCGAGCCGCCCTCCGGCGCCCCGCTCCGTTACATTCAGACTCTAGCGATCAGCCCATCTGTGCTACAACCGACATCAGTCTCTCGATTCACGGGACCTTCGTACTTGACGGTCCTATGCCCAACGGGCTATCCCAATAAGGAGAAATGGGCGACGTTCGTACGGAAACGTGAGAATTCTCGTATGTGTCGCGCAAGGGATCGACAGTTTGGTTCTGACCAGGCGAACGTTCGCAGGAAACAGGTGATCGCGCTCCATGCAACTCGACCAAACCGCGATTTCAGGCGCTCTCAACGGATCCGGTTCGACGTCCCCGCGTACACGCGATCAAGTCCGCTTACGGCCGATCGAACCGCCGGCGTTGAAGCCGATCGCGCCAGCGAAACCGGCTGTCGCACAACCAGCCCCCTCCAATAAGAAGCGAAAAAAGGCGTGGACGTGGTTTCGCGTCACGCGCTGGCTGACGTTTCTGCTCGTATTGATCGCGCTCGGGTTCGGCAGCTGGTGGGGGATTCAACGTGCGCGGGCGGCGCTGGCCACCTATCACGCGATTACCGCCGATGTGCATGCGCTTCAAGACCTGCAATCAACGAATGTCTCGACCTTCACGGCCGGCGACGCGGCACAGGTCCACGGTCAATTTGCACAGCTGCAAACCGATGTCGACCGGATGATCGCGCTGACGACGTTTTCTGACCGTATCGATCGCCAGATAGGTCGCCTGCCGTACGTTGGCCCGCGGTACGAGGCCGGCACGCAGACCCTCCAGGTCGTCAAGCTGCTGGCTGATTCCGGCGCATCGGGTTCGGCCATCGGCGAGCAGGCATTGACGGCCTATAAGACGAACGGTCTTTCCGATTCGGTCGCGCCCACAAGTCCCACCTGGCTCGACGTGGTGAACCAGAACATGCCGCAGATCACCCAGATCACGAAGCAGATCAACGAGGCGCTGGTCCTGCGTGCACAAATCGACACGCGCTACTTGCCGCTCTCGGCCCAAACAAAGCTCGCCAGGTTCGATGAGCTGACCGGTCGCTATGATCTCGACAAGCTCGTCAACACGCAACTCCCGGCGCTCCAGGCCGCCTTTGGCGCCGATGGCCCGGCCCGCTATCTGGTGCTCATCCAGAACCCATCCGAACTCCGGCCGAGTGGCGGCTTCCCCGGCACGATCGCGCTGGTCACGTTCGACCGGGGACAGTTGCGTAACTACGAGTTCTTCGACGTCTACGATCTCAACGAGGCGTATACCAACAGCCACCACGACCCCGTCGCGCAACCGTGGCCGCTCTCACGCTATGCCCCCTCGCCCGAACTCTCGATCCTCGACGCCAGCTGGTGGAGCGATTTCCCCACGAGCGCCGCGACGATTATGTCGATGTACCAATCGACCGGCTGGCCGCCGATCCGCGGCGTCGTCGCGCTCGATCCGGCCGTCGTCGGGAGCATGTTGCGCATCACCGGACCAATCACCATCGATGTCGATGGCGAAACGCGCACCATCACCGCCGACAACGTTCACGACGAGATCGAACGCCAACGCGCGTTGCAGCGTGCCGGTGAAAAGACCGAAGACGTCCACAAGCAAGTCGTTGCGATCATCGGCAAAGAGATCATCGAACGGATGAAGGGGGGCGATCGCTCGACCACGATGGACATGGCCAGGGCGATCGAAAAGACGGCCGATCACCGCGATTTACAGATCTACTCCGCCGATTCGGATGTGCAGGCGATCATTCAGGAGCGCGGTTGGGCAGGAAACATGACACCGGAGCCGGGTGTCTCGACTCTTTCGCTCACGTTCGCCAACGTCGCCTTTGGCAAATCGAGCGAACTGATGCATCCGAGCTACGACATGGTCATCGGTCCGGCGATCAATGGCATGCGCGATGTCCAGTTGCGGGTTACGCTCGATCATACCGGTTCGCCGCAAGACGATCCGTTCTACCAGGGCTTCCAGCGTTGGTGGGTCGATGTCACCCTGCCGGAAGGCAGCCAGCGGATTGGCAGCGACATACCGGAAGTCGCCAATCCAGAAGAACCAAACGGTGGCAGTTACGAGGTCCCGCTGCCCTCCGGCACCCACGCGACGTTCACGATCGATTACCGCATGCCGGACAGCTCGATCCTTCTCCTTCGTCGTCAGGCCGGATTGACTCCGGCCAAAGTGACGATCGACACGCCGCAATGCCCCTCGGCGCCGCATGTAGAGACGCTCAACACCGATCTGATCGTTTCGCTGGCGAACGTCTGCCCCGCGGTAACGTCCAAATAGCTCGATTGCCTCTCGATGTCCGGGCATCCGTATCGTTTTGTGGTTTGCTTAATCGAGACAGGGTCGAGTCGCGAATCGTCGATACACACCCTGGGAGGTTTCAGCATGTGCATCGGTTTCTTTGCCACGGCGGGCCGGATATAATATTCATGCATGTCCGCCGCACGTTAGAGAGGATGGGCAATGGGTTTACTCTCAAGAACCACCACGCTCATTAAAGTCAAAGTGAGCAAACTTCTCGGCGCCGCCGAAGACCCTCGCGAGATGATGGACTATTCGTACGAAAAGCAGCTCTCGATGTTGCAAGACGTCCGGCGCGGTATCGTCGACGTGACGACCTCCAAGCGCCGTCTCGAACTGCAAAAATCGAAGCTCGATGACAGCCAGGCGAAGTTGCAGGATCAGGCGAAGCAGGCGATGGCCGCCAATCGCGAGGATCTGGCGCGTACCGCGCTCGAACGTCGCGCCATGATCCAGCAACAGTCGAGCGATCTCGGCACGCAGATTCAGAACCTGGACGGCGAGCAGGCCAAACTCGAACAAGCCGAATCGCGTCTGCGCACCAAGATCGAAGCGTTCCGCACGAAGAAGGAAGTCGTCAAGGCACAGTACTCGGCGGCCGAAGCCCAGGTTCGCATCGGCGAATCCGTCACCGGCCTGTCCGAGGAGATGGCCGATGTCGGCATGGCCATCGACCGGGCGCAGGACAAGACCGAGGCGATGCAGGCACGGGCCGGTGCCATCGATGAGCTGATCGCGTCGGGCGCCCTCGACGACGTCACCTCGTCCGGGCAGGACTCGATCGATCGCGAACTGTCGCAGATCTCGATGAAAGAGAACGTCGATTCGCAGCTCGCAGCACTTCGGACTGAAGTTGGCGCACCAGAGAAGCCAAAAGAGCTGGAAGGGTAGCCGACATGGTCATTCGTATCTCGTCCGAGGGCCAATATCGTCTGGCCAGCTCGTATCTCGACCGAATTAACGAGATCGACAACCAGATCGTCGAAGCGATCGCCGGTGGCGATCGCGACGCGTTTTCGAAGCTCTTCAACGAACTTCTCGCGCTGGTACGTTCGCACGGTGAGCGCGTTCCCGATGACGAGCTTGTCGAGTCGCAGGTCGTCCTTCCGCCGCCCGACATCAGCTTCGACGAAGCGGCTGAACTCTTCGTCGCCGAAGGACTCGTTCCCGACTAAGACCGAGCTGCCGCTTTCAAATCTGTCCAACAAAAGGCGCCCGCGAAAACCTCGCGGGCGCTCTGTTCATTTCTGCGTTTGCGGTGCGTTAGAACGGGATATCCCACATCGGATACCAGCGCTCGAGCTCTTTCTCTATCGGCAGCTCGTGGTCCATCGCCGACGAGACCCGCAACTCTAGCGCATTATCGCGCTTCTGCCCGCTCGGCAAGGGCGCGAACGGGTAAAACGTACCCCGCTTGTAGTTGTAGAACCAGTACAGCGGCTCGTTGTCGGACGTGTTGTAACGGAAGACCGACGCCAGCAACTGCTCGCCGAACAGATTCTCGATCAGCGTCTGACTGATGATGTGGATCGTGGCGACCAGATCCTCAGGCTGCGGATCGTCCAGAATGATCCACTTGAAGCGATACTCATCGGTCTTCGTCGTATACGTCGTGCCGGTGTCGTTGGTGCTGACCTTGAGCAGTTCGTCAAGGTCCTTGGTCGCCTGATCGAAATATGACGAATCGACCGGTCGGAACACGATGCCGGCGTGATCGCCTGCTTTCAGATTGAGTTGCGTCTCCAACGAGATCTGCGCCGTCGAAATCGCGAAGAGCCGTTCGATCGTCGGCGGAGCCGGTCGCGACCGGCCCAGCAGCGAGTCGAGAAAGCGCCTCATAGCCCTTCCATCTCGCGCGACATCGCCCGCAATCGTTCAAGCCGATTCTCCAGCGACGGGTGCGTCGAGAAGAGCTCGCTCATCGTATTTCCAACCGATGCCGGAATGATGAACATGGCGTTCATTCCCTGTACTTCGCGCAGGTCGCGCTCGGGGATGCGCTGCATGACGCCGCTGATTTTGACCAGCGCCGACATCAGGTTCGACGGCGATCCGGTCAGAATCGCCGCGCCGCGATCGGCGGCATATTCACGATAGCGCGAGAGTGTTCGGATCAGCAGATAGCTGATGACCCAGACAAGGATCGAACCGATGTAGATCATCGCGATCGAACCGCCATCGCGCCGGTCGCGACGGCCCATACCCATACCGCCCCAGAAGAACATGCGCATGATCAGCTGGGCAACGACCGAAAAGAAGGTGGCGAACGTCATGACCATCACGTCGCGATTGCGAACGTGGGACATTTCATGCGCCAGCACCGCTTCGATCTCGGCCGGCTGCAAGCGATTCATCAGGCCGCGTGTTACCGCGACGACGGCGTGATTTGGATTACGCCCGGTCGCGAACGCGTTCGGTACGTCCGAATCAGCAATTGCGACTCTCGGCTTGGGTAAGTTCGCGATGGCGGCCAGCCGCTCGATCGTGCCATGAAGCTCAGGCGCTTGTTCGGGTTCAACGATCTTTGCGCCCATGCTGGCAAGCGCGATCTTGTCCGATGCGAAGTACTGTACGAGCACCATGATCCCGGCGATGAACAGGATCACAATCGCACTGACGCCGGCCGAAATGAGGATAGCGATGAACGCGGGGTAGACAACCGTCAGCAG
>JAICWZ010000569.1 GCA_025966355.1 Thermomicrobiaceae bacterium | reverse complement strand
GAACGGGGAGGACGCGGTCGCCGGAACGACGGCGACCGAGGGAGCACACGGGTTGCTCCCCTACGGACGAAGGATGAACCCGCGATAGCCGTCGGCGGCGACGTTGGCGCAGGTCTGGCGGTAGGTGCCGACGCCGCCGACATAGGGCATGAAGATGCGCGGCTTGCCCGGGATGTTGGCGCCCATATACCACGAGTTCGCCCGTGGGTAGAGCGTCGTGTGCGCGATCTCGTTGACATGTTCGACCCAGGACTCTTCGGCGGACAGCTCCGGCTCGATACGCTCAACGCCGTGATCACGCAGGTAGCTGAGGCAGTCGGTTGTCCAATCGACGTGCTGCTCGATCGAGACGATCATGTTGCTGAGCACCGATGGACTCCCTGGGCCGGTGATCAGGAAGAGATTGGGGAAGCCGGCCGAGGCGATGCCGAGATACGTGCGTGGCCCGGCCGCCCATTTCTCGCGGAGCGCGCAGCCGCCACCGCCCCGGATGTCGATGCCGAAGAGCGGACCGGTCATGGCGTCGAAACCGGTCGCGAAGACGATGCTGTCGAGCGTGTATTCCGCGTCGCGCGTGCGCAGTCCCGTCGGGGTGATCGCGTCGATCGGTGAAGCACGAATGTCGACGAGCGTCACGTTGGCGCGGTTGTAGGTTTCATAGTAACCAGTGTCAAGTGGAAGGCGCTTGGTGCCGATCGGGTGATCGTTGGGTGAAAGGAGTTCGGCCACTTCAGGGTCCAGCACGATGTCGCGAATGCGGGCACGCACATAGGCGGCGGCCGTGTCGTTCGCGGATTGATCGGTCAGGAGATCGCGGTAGGCGGACGTATAACCGAAGCCGCCTCGTTCCCAGCGCCGGGCGTACTCACGTTCGCGCTCGTTCGGCGTCACCTCCAGCGCCGATTGCTCGCCGCGGTCGATCATATAGCCGGTGCGCGATTCCCGCTCTGCTTGCCGGAGTTCGGCGTAACACGCCTTGATGCGGCGTTCGTCGTCGGGATCGAGCGGCGCGTTTTGAGCCGGGAACGCGTAGTTCGGCGTGCGTTGAAAGACGTGCAGATGGGCCGCCTGCCGCGCGATCACCGGAATTGATTGAATGCCGGATGAGCCGGTGCCAATGACACCAACGCATTGACCAGCGAAATCGACCGCTTCGTGCGGCCAGCGACCGGTGTGATACCAGCATCCCTGAAACGTTTCGAGGCCGGGAATCGCGGGAACCTGGGCCGTCGAGAGACAGCCGACCGCCATGATGCAGAAGCGAGCCGAGACGCGTTCCCCATGCTCGGTCGTGATCAGCCAGCGCGTGCCGGCATCATCGAAGTGGGCACTGACGACGCGGGTGTCGAACTGGATATCGCGGCGCAGATCGAAGCGGTCGGCGACGTGATTGACGTAGCGCAGAATCTCCGCCTGGCCGGCGTAGCGCTCGGTCCAACGCCACTCCTGTTGCAACTCGTCGGAGAAGGAATAGGAGTACTCCATGCTCTCGACATCGCAACGCGCGCCCGGATAGCGATTCCAGTACCAGGTGCCGCCGACATCGCTTCCGGTTTCAAAGGCGCGCGCGCGAAAGCCGAGCCGGCGCAGGCGGTAGAGCATGTACAGTCCGGCCAGCCCCGCACCGACGACCACGACATCAACATCGTCGGCCGCGGCGCCCTGAGCGGTGTACCGGTCTCGCGACTCTTCCATGCCTGGAAGCTCCTCGATCGTCGTTGTGTGCGCTGCCTACAACTATTAGAGCCGCGTTCAGGTATTAT
>JAICWZ010000105.1 GCA_025966355.1 Thermomicrobiaceae bacterium | reverse complement strand
TCTCGGGAGGACTCGATAGCGGATCCGAAGTGCTCGGCAGCGGCACGATGGCCGTCGAGTTCGGCGGTCTGGCCGAAAACACTCTCCTCAGCGGCAATGCCGGAACCGGGGGCTTGACCATCAGTTTCGGCGGCACGGCAAGCGCGTCTCAGGTGGCCAGCGGTGGCGTGGTTGACGTCTACGGCTCTGCCGTCGCCGCGTTCGTCACCAGCGGTGGTACCGAGGTTGTATTCTCCGGTGGCAACGCATTCGAGACCACCCTCAGCGGCGGCACGGAGACGGTGCTCTCGGGCGGTCGCGACAGTTCGACGATCGTTTCCAGCGGCGGCATTCTGACCGTCTCCGAGGGTGGCCTGGCGTCGGGAGCGACGCTGCTGAGCGGCGGCTCGGAACACGTGCTGGCCGGTGGCATCGCCAGCGGCACGATCCTCGATAGCGGCGGCGTGCTCAATGCCGATAACGGCAGCGAGATCGACGGGACGATTCTCGGAAGCGGCGTCACGCTTTCAGTCACGGGCGGCGTTGACTGGAACGGCACGGTGATCGGCAGCGGCGCGGCGGAAATCGTCGAAGCCGGTGGCGTGGCCAGTGGCTCGCTTGTGGTCTCCGGCGGCACGGACACGATTGCCTCGGGCGGTACCGCGATCGGCAGCATTGCCGGCAGTGGCGGCACCGAGGAGGTGCAGAGCGGCGGGGTGATCTCCAGCGCGGTCATTTCCGGCGGCGAGCTCGTCCTCGATCAGGGCGCCATCGTCAGCGGCACCATCCAGTTCGCTGGCAGTGGCGGCGGTGGTGAGCTGCTGGACCGGAACGCGGGCGTTCCCGGCAACATCATTACGGGAATCGCGGCCGGCGATGTCATCGAGCTGAGCTCGGTCGGCTATGTGGCGGCCGATCCGACGTTCGATGCTTCGACCAACACGCTGACGATCTCGGGGACCGGCGGGCAGACCTACGTTCTACAGTTCGATCCGAACCAGTATTTCCTTGGCGAAACCTTCAAGACCTCGGCCGGCGTGGGCAGTAGCACCGACGTCTATCTGGTCCAGACGCCAATCAGCTCGTCCGTCACAATTCCGGACGGCAAGACGACCTACGGTGTCATCGTGGCCAGCGGTGGCTCGCTCAATGTCGGATCGAACGGCACGGCGAGCGGCACCAATGTCAGCAGCGGCGGCACGCTCAACGTCACATCCGGAGGCGTTGTCTCCGGCGGGACCGTCGACAGCGGCGGCACGATTTCGGTCGGCAGCGGCGGCTCGGCGGCCGGCGCCACCGTCAGCGATGGCGGACACCAGGTCGTCGATTCCGGCGGCACGGCCAGCAACACGCTGCTCACCGATCCCGGCAGCCAGACCGTGTCGGCCGGCGGTTCGTCGACCAACGCGTTCATCAGTGGCGGTGTGCAGTTTGTTTATGGCGTCGCCGACAACACCAGCGTTACCAGCGGCGTCGATAGCGCAAGTTCCAGCTTCATCGGCTATCAGTACGTCGAAAGCGGCGGTGTCGCCAATGGCACGCTCGTGAGCGCAGGCGGCGAGATGATCGTCTCGTCTAGCGGACTTGCGTCGGGCGCGATCATCTCGAACGGCGGCCTGGCGCTGATCGAGGCGGGCGGCACTGCGAGCAGCACGACGATCTCCTTCGGCGGCTCGGAAATCGTCTCTGGCCGGGACTTCGACGCGACGGTCTCGAACGGCGGCAACTTCACGGTCTTCGGCGGCGGCGTTGCGTCGAATACCGCGGTCTTGAGTGGTGGCAGTGCCACGATCATGACCGGCGGCACCGAAAACAGTGGCACCGTGAATGGAAGCGGGGCGCTGACGGTCTCTTCAGGCGGTTCGACCGTGTCGATGATGCTGATCGGCGGCGGTCTCGTCAATGGATCGGCGGTGCTGGCGCAGGAATTCCTGAGCGGCGGCGCGGCGACGGGTACGACGATTTCCTCTACCGGCCGTCTTAACGTACTCGCCGGCGGCGTTGCCACGGACACCAACGTGAGCGGCACACAGTTCGGCAGCGGGCTGAACGGCGGGTTGTTCGTGAAGGTTGGCGGCAGCGCCAGCAATACGACGATCGGAAGCGGTGGCATCGAAGCCGTCTCGAGCGGCGGCACCGATAGCGGTGCGACCGTCCTTGCCGGCGGCCTCCTGGTTGTCAGCAGTGGCGGCACCGCGTCCGGCACAACGATCGACAATGGCGGTGTTGCGAACGTGCTTGGTGGCGGCACGCTCGTCGGCGCGACCGTCGAGGCTGGTGGCAGTGAGATCGTACACGGCTTGGCTTCCGCCACGTCATTGGGCGGCCTCGAGACCGTGTTCGGGACCGAACGCGGCGCCGTCGTGTTTGCCGGCGGCGAGCTCGACGTCCAGAGCGGCGGCGCGGCTCACTTCATCGCCATCTCGGGCGGCACGGTCAGCGTATTCGCAGGCGGAACGCTCGATCATTCGACCATTTTCAACGGCGGAGAACTCGATGTCGCAGGCGAGGTATTAAGCAACGTGGCGATCAACGCCGGTGCGACCGAAAACGTGCTCTCGGGCGGCGTCATTGGCGGCTCGGTCGACTCGGGCACGGATGTCAGCGGTACGCTCAACATCGAGTCGGGCGGCTCGGCCTCCTTCATGACGGTGGCTTCCGGCGGCGAGCTGAAGGTGGCCGGAACGGTGACGAGCGATGTCGCCGTCCTCTCGGGCGGTCTCGACCTGATTTTGTCAGGCGGCGTCCAGACCGGCGTGAACAACAGCGGCACCGGCGTGGGTGGCACCGTCAGCGTCACCTCGGGCGGCGAGTTCGATCACTTCGCCGTATCCCGCGGCGGCGCTGTTATCGTCGACAATGGCGGCGTGGTTCACGACTTCGTCGTGAGCAATGGAGGGACGCTCGATCTCGCGGGGACGTTGACGGGCAACGCGACCGTGGCCGATGGCGGCACGATGGACGTCAGCGCCGGTGCGACGATCAGCGCCGGTACGACAATCTTCGCCGGCGGTATAGCCTTGGGCGTCGGGTCAACCTTCACCACCGACGCGTTCGGGCTCGCGGGCTCCGGCACCGAACTGACGATGAGCGGCACGCCCACCGAGCTCTCGGACTTCGTCATCTCCGGCTTCGGTACCAGCGACAAGATCGATCTGGCGTCCCTCGGCTTTGTCAGTAGCGCTACTGCCGACCTCCTCTCGGGCGGTGTCGTGCACATCACCGATGGCGCCACGCAGTTCGATCTTCACCTCAACCCGTCCGATCTGGTGTCGCCGGAATACTTCCATCTCGCCGACGATGGTTCGGGTGGTACGGTCATCACCGAGGACTCGGCGCCCTGCTACTGTCCGGGCACGCTGATCCTGACGGATCGGGGCGAGGTGAATGTCGAAGATCTTGCGATCGGAGACCTCGTTGTCACCGGTAGCGGCGTCCATCGTCCGATCAAATGGATCGGCCGGCGCAGCTATGGCGGTCGGTTCGTGATGGGACGAAAGGACATCCTGCCGATCTGCTTCAAGGCCGGATCGCTAGGGCACAACCTGCCCCGGCGCGATCTCTGGATATCGCCCCATCACGCCATGTACCTGAACGGCCATCTGATCGAGGCGCGGCATCTGGTCAATGGCGTCAGCGTGCTCCAGGCCGAGCGCGTCGAGGGAGTGTCCTATTTCCACATCGAGCTAGACTCGCACGACATTCTCGTCGTCGAAGGCGCTCTCTCGGAAAGCTTCGTCGACGATGACAGCCGGAACATGTTCCACAATGCGGCTGAGTACGCGAGGCTCTATCCTGAAGCGCGCATGAGCCCGGCGCAGGCTTTCTATTGCGCGCCGCGACCGGACGATGGCTTCGAGCTCGAGGCTATTCGCCGCCGTATCGACGCACGTGCGGGCCTGCGTCATGACAGCGATGAAGCCGCGGATCGGTTGCGCGGATTTGTCGACGTGATTGATGCACAATCGATCGAAGGATGGGCGCAGTCGATCGAGCATCCCAACGTTCCGGTCTGCCTCGATGTGATTTGGTACGGCCAATTGATCGGCCAGGTGCTTGCAAACGAATACCGGGAAGATCTGAAGGACGCGGGCATCGGCAGCGGCTTCCAGGGCTTCCGGTTCGCGCTGCCGCCTCGCCGGCGCGGCCAGCCCGGTTCGATCGAGGTGCGTCGGTCCCGCGATGGCGTTCGCCTCAAGGGCGTCTGGCGGATAGCGAGATCTGAGCTGTCGGCCTAGCGGCCGACGGCTCAGCAAGCAAGATACCTCCAGCAGCAGGGCTGGAAATCCAATATCGTAAATCTTCTGTCGGGCCGTGCAGTGGCTCGTAGCAGCTGGGGCGCTTGATAATCGTGCAACCCGCGCAAAGCTGCGCCGAGCCTTAACAGCACAGTGGATAGGCAAGGAGGCGGCAGGACTAAAGAACCTATCGCCGTCATGGCCAGGTGAATAGTCGACGCGCAGAGAGCGGTTGCAAGGAGAGAGCAGGCGGCAGCTTGCGCATGTACCCGCCATTGCAAATGGGCTTCATCTGAGTCATCGGGGGACGGCCTGATAAATGATGGAATCCTTTTCGGGCGCCGCCGGCCAACTGCTCCAATCCACGCCGAGATGGTAATGGACCCGGTTGTAACCCGGTGTATCGTAGACCCACCGCGCCAGCCTGCTACCAAAAGGGCGAGGTTCACAGGCTGGGCATCTTACGTCAAAGTGCCTTCTATTTTACAGGATAGTGAATGAGGATGAATAACTTCGTCGTGCTCGAATCCGAATATGGAAAGTTCATCGTCAATCGTCATTGTGCCTACCAAGCTGAATACTTGATCAAAACTGGCCGGCCTCACATTCAGGAGGAACTGGAAAAAATCCTGACCGTGGTAGGTCGTCTGCCCGAGAACTGCACTGTGATTGATGCCGGGGCCAACGTTGGTTTAGTCGCCATTCCTATCGCACAAGCGATCGCGACACGAGGTGGCTTCGTGCACGCCTTCGAGGCTCAGCGGATCATGAGCTATGCGCTCGCAGGTGCAGCCGCGCTCAACGATTTGGAAAACCTGATTGTCCATCATAAGGCAGTTGGCGCATCGATCGGCACGATCGGCATTCCCAAACTAGACTATGCCAAGCCACAGGATTTCGGCGAACTCAGCCTGGTCGGACAGAAGGGGGGCGCAGAGTGTAGCGTCCAGACCATCACTATCGACTCCTTGAATTTGGAGCGTTTGGACTTCCTGAAGATCGATGTTGAAGGCATGGAAATCGATGTGCTCAGGGGGGGCCGCAACACGATCGAACGGGATCAGCCCTTCGCGTGGGTGGAATACTGGAAATCCGACATTAATGGCATCAAGGCCCAGTTCGCCGGACTGGACTACAAATTTTTCATCATGGACAAGCTGAACATGCTTTGTGCTCCGACGGCCAAAGTCGCCCAATACGGGCTGACAATCAAAGCCCAGGAAATCTAGAATGGTGACTTGCGGGTCCTGAAGTCAAAGCGATGCCGCACGTCCGACTACGAGCAGAAAAAGCCGCCATTGGTTCTTCGCGGCGCCGCCATGTCAATCGGATCCCGCCTAAACTTTCCCAAGGATCGGCCGCAGAAGCACGGCGATCCCGAGTTGCCGATCTGTCTTGATATTTGGGCTGGCCGACTTGAAGAGCCGCCACAAGCATTCATCGCAAAGTGGAGGCCTGGAGATCTCGAGGGATGCGTACGCGGCCTGGGTGAACTGGCTCGACTTCCAAGAAGCGTTAAGCTCGCGCCTCGCCCGGGCTTGAGGTGAACGAGCGATCGTCGGTCAACCCGGCCGATGGCGCCTAATCAGCCTTTCCAAGGAGCATCTGGTCAATATCACTGTCATTTCTCCCAGAGTCCCATTTCGCTGTGTTCAGGCTTGCATTGGATACGCCAAGCTTCTGCCGCCTTGGGAAGAGTTCCCAGCCGAGGTGAAAGGATGTCGAAGCAAAGACTGTTCGTCTCAGACGTTGCCGCGACGATCGCAGCGGTTTAGTCTTTGGCTCCAGCAGGGCGTCTCATTAAGAGCTTCTGTCGCGGCGTCCTGATTGCCCCTCAATTGCGGAGCGGGAAATGCCCATCAACAACGTGCTCATTACTACGACCGATCTTAGTGTGGTCAACCTAAGCTTTGATATGCTCTATGCCGCGCTCGCCAACAGTACCGAGCAAGAGGCGGCTAGCACCTATTTCTTGTTGGTCGAGGGTTCGAGCGGTCCATCGCCGGGCAATAAGTTTCTCGTCACCGGTAACGGACTAACCTATGACAGCAACGGCATCACCGGTGGGACGATCACCGGGTTTGAGTTGCTCGATCCAAACAATGGTCTGCTCGCCACCTATGCCGGATTCAACATCGACGCCGTGTCGCTGTTTAATGCGATTAATAGCTACAAAAATAGTGGTGGCGCGGATCCTTCGCAGCTCAACGCGATTTTTCGGGCAACCACCGGTCAGGAGTACGAGTACACGGTCACCGGCAGTGCCGGCATTGCTGACACTTTAGCAGGCGGATCAGTTGCCGATACACTGTATGCCAACGGTCCAAGCACGTTGGTAGGCGGCAGCGGCGTCGAGACGTTCGTCTATACCAATGGCGATGGCGCGGTCAAAATCAATAATTTCGCGCCTGGCCAGGGCGACGTAATTGATCTCACCGTCACAGGCGTGACAAGTTTTTCAACGATCCAGAGCGATGCCACCGTAAGCGGCGGCAACACCATCATCAATTTCGGCTCGGGGCAGACGCTTACCTTGGTCGGATACACGAGCCCCCTCACGGCGTCGAACTTCCAATTTGTCCCATTGACT
>JAICWZ010000252.1 GCA_025966355.1 Thermomicrobiaceae bacterium | reverse complement strand
GCGACCCCGAGGATCGTGATCATTGACGATTCGATCAGGAAGCTGGCCGAAACCATCTTGCGCTGGTAGCCGATGGCGCGGAGCATCCCGATCTGCTGCCGTCGTTCGACAACCGAGCGGAACGAGACGACGCCGAGCGCCGCGATACCAACGAGCAAGCCGAGCCCCATGAAGCCTTCGATCAGGTAGAGGAAGCCTTGCGAGGTGCTCGACGCTTCCTTCAGCTGCTCGTGAATCGAATCGGCCTGCACACCATAGGTGATGAGACCGCCCTCGATCGCCTGGGCATAGGTCTTCGCGTTGACGCCCGAGTTGACCTTCACGTAGTAGTCGATCGACGCGGGCTTGGCGAAGACGGCGTTGAACGAATCGGCGTTGATGAAGACGCCGGTGAACATCGACACCTTGGAATCGAGCACGCCGATGATCGTAAACGTCTGCGACGTACCGGTTGACGGATCGGTGATCACGACCTTGGCCGGTTCCATCGTCTCGGCACCTTGCTTGATGCCGGAGAGGTGGTAGGTATTCGGATCGGAACCAAAGCCGGCCTGGGTCGCGGCGGAGTCGATCACCGCGAAGTTCTTGTTGCCGCGTACCGCGTTCCAGACATCCTGATCGCTGGCGTAGCCGGTGGCTCGAGTCTGAAGCGGCGCATCGGCGTTGTCGATCCAATCCGTGCTCAGACCGTTGACGGTATACGTCGTTTCCTTGTTGGAGCCGGGCGCCTGCACAAGTGAGTCGGCACCATCGACCGATTCCACGCGTCCAACCGACTTGATCTTGCTGGCATCGACGTCATGTTGCGCCAGCGCCTGCTTGAAATCGGTTATCGGGTTATTGGGCGCCTGCGACGCGTGGATATCCCATCCCGCGCCGGCCTTATCGGTGGTGAAGATCTGGACGAAGTTCGCGTTGATCGTCGCCATCATCACGAGCGAGAAGATGATCAAGCTGAACATCGCGATCGTCATGCCGGTGCGGCCCTTGCTTGCGCTCGGGTAGGCGATGGCCGTCTTGACCGCCGGCAGCCAGCGACTGAAGGTGCGTCCGAAGTAGCTGACCAGCCCGGTCAGGATCTCGATATTCCAGATGATCGCGATCGTCGCGGCGGAGACCATCATGATGCCGGAGACGAAGAACATCTCCATGCCGCCGTCGAGGTGGCCGCTCATCCACTCGGTCCAGCCGCTCGGGGCGAGCCAGTAGAAGAGCACCAGCAGCGAGGCGACGGTGTAGAGCGGGCGCGCCGGCACTCCGAAGCGACGAAGCGCGACGGCGATGCTGAGCGGCACCAGCGAGACACCGGTGGTGAATGCGAATGCCTGCCCGCTGCTGCGGCCGAGCCACATGAGGAGCGCGCCGATGACAACGCCGAGAATACCGAGGATCAGCCAACGACGGCCGGCCTTCTGCATCTGCACGTCCGGCAGGTCACGAATGGCCGCCACGATATTGAGCCGGCTGACACGCCAGCTGGAGATCGTGATGGTAAAGAAGGTCACGATGACGCCGAGCGAGTAGGCGATGACCAGACTGCGCCAGGATGCGACCGGCGTGATATTGACACCGCCGCCGATGAGCCGGCCCATGATCTCAACGATCAGGAAGGCGACCCCGACGCCGAGCGCCGCGCCGACCAGGGCGGAGACGAGGTCGTAGGCGATTCCTTCGGCCAGGAACATCTGCGTCAGCTGGCGGCGCTTCATGCCAACCGCGCGAGCCATACCCATCTCCGGTTTCCGCTCGGCGGCGAGCAGCACGAAGATGAGGAAGATGAGCAGCACGCCGGCCGCGATCGAGAAGAGACCGAGCACGAGGAAGATGCTGGTGAAGATATTCCCGGCGAGTTGCGCCTGATCGCCCAACGCCTGCTTGATCTTCACCGTGCGGTACGGCTGGCCCTCGAAGACCTTGCCGACCGCGCTGACGACCGCGTCGCTATCGGCCGCGCCGTCTTTGGTGCCGCCGGTGTTCGAGATCGCGACCACGCTGATCTGGCCAACATGGCCGGTCAGCTGTTGCGCTTGCGCGAGCGGCATCGACAGTCCGCCGTCACCACCAATATTCGTGACGCCGGTCAAGACCGAGTCTTCGCCGATCGCCCCAACTTTGACGTTGTGCGGCTGATTACCGAAATAGATCGTCAGCGGGTCACCGATTTCGGCATCGAGCTTATCGGCGGCCGTTTTGCTGAGCACGATCTCGTTTTCGGGGAGTTTATTGAGGTCGATCGTCTTGCCGTTGACCGATTTCACGCCGCCGAACGCCTCGAGGTCGTTCGTATCCACACCAACCAGCGACAGCGACGGTTCATTCAGATTGTTGCGCGTATTGACGACCGGCACGCTTTCGAAGAGCAACGGTGCCATGCCATCGACCGGCGCGTTCTTGTCGAGCTTCTCACGCAGCGTCGTGGCGACGTCTTGCGAGAAGTAATTCGAGCTGATCGAGGTGTCGTTTGAATTCCGGTTAACCGGCGAGTAGACGACGAGTTCATCGACATTGCCGAGCGTGTCGTATACGGCGCCGGTGATCGTGTTATTGAGCGTATCGCCCGTCGTAAGCGCGGCCGAGACGATCAGGGTGCTGAGCATCAAACCGATGATGATCAACGCCGTTTGCGCCGGCCGCCGGGGAATGTTGCGCATTCCCAGTTTGAAAATTACTCGCTGGCGCCAGAGGACCCAGAGACCGCTGCTCAGGCAGATCGCAAGAAGGATCAGGAGCACGATCATAATTGAGGTCATCGAGATGCCAAACATCTCTTGCACGTTCGCTGCTACCTTTCCTCAATTGATGCGGGCTAGGACGCGCTCCGGCCGTCATCGATGATGCGGCCGTCCTGCATGCGGATGATCCGATCGCACATCGCGCCGATGCGCGGATCGTGCGTCACGACGACGAACGTCTGCTTGTTCTTCTTGTTCAGCTCGCGCATCAGCGCCAGCACTTCGTCGGCCGTTTCGCTATCGAGATCGCCGGTCGGCTCGTCGGCCCAGACGATCGAGGGATCGTTAACGAGGGCGCGGGCGATCGTAACGCGCTGGCGCTGGCCACCGGAAAGCTCGGCCGGCTTGTGACTACCGCGATCGGCGAGACCGACCTGCGTCAGCGTTTTCATCGCCTGCTCGCGGGCGATGCGCGGCTTGACCCCGCTGACAAGCAGCGGCAGTTCGGTGTTTTCCACGGCGCTCAGAACCGGCAGCAGGTTGTAGAACTGGAAGACGAAGCCCATCTCTTGTGCGCGGAACGTCGTGCGTGCGCCGTCGGACATCTTGGCCAGGTCGGTGCCTGCGATCAAAATCTGGCCGCCATCGATCGTATCGAGACCCGACAGGCAGTTGAGCAACGTCGTCTTGCCACAACCGGACGGACCCATGATCGCGACCATTTCGCCGCGTTCGACCGAAAAGTTGACCCCGCGTAACGCCGGGACTTCCATCTTGCCGGTGTTGTACGTCTTGGTGACATCGATCGCCTCGATGATCGTTGACGTCTTGGTATCCGCCTGATCGAGCGTGGTTCCGGCGTTCCGTCGTTCGAGCGTCATAGTCATTCCACGTCCTTTACTCATACCAACCCCAAACTGAACCCGTTGTCGTGTCTGGACAATTTGGCAACACACCTTCGATGGTACCGTCGAGCGTGCATTAACCCTACCGACATCAGGCCAAGATGCCGGTGTAACAGTGGGCAGTGACGTCCTGTCCGTTGGGACAGGATGCGACTGGTGGTAACCGGAAGCCGAAGTACGGAAGTTCCGCATCGATCGCCAAAAAACGCATCAGGAAGCGAAAACTGGCCGGTCATTCGTTTCAAGTCCAAACTGTCCGTTCACTCGGCGCGTTACGTCCTCGAGGCCACTAAACGTCCGGCTCCGGGCGGTGCCGGCCTCCATGTGCAACCGTACTGGAAGGGGTGGGAGGGGGTTAGTGTCGAGTGCCCCGATCGGCCTATGACATTTGTCACGAAACGGGAAACTCGGGTGACCTGGACGGTCGGGCCACGAAAGGAATGCT
>JAICWZ010000502.1 GCA_025966355.1 Thermomicrobiaceae bacterium | reverse complement strand
GTCTTTGTTGTGGGGACGGTTGCGATGATGAACGACGGCGTGCGCATGGGAGACACGCCTCGTGCATGCGCACATCGGCCGGGCGTCATCAATGACGCACCCTACGTAGGGGTTTGATTATGGCGTTTGAAGAATTAACTCGCCATAGGGTGGTCGGATGCGGTATCCTCACGCCACCCCGTTGGTCGGCTCGTCGTATCCCAGCATTGGAAGGTCGCCGTTGCGTCGTCAACTTCCCTTAGTCACCGTATCCGACGCCGATCGGACGGCGTTGATTCAGCTCCGCGATCATGCCCCCAAGCCCTATCAGCGCGAATGGGCGGCCGCCATCCTCAAACTCGCCGAGGGTGCCACCATCCAACAGGTGGCCGAGACGGGCCTCTACCAAGCCCGCGACCGGCACACGGTGGCCGACTGGCTCAATCGCTATCTCGACGGCGGTATAGCCGCCCTTCGCATTCGACCAGGTCGCGGGCGCAAGCCCGCTTTTTCCCCCTCAGCACCCCGATGCCGCAACGGCCAAGACGAGTCTTCACCATCTCCTGACGCGTGATCCGCACGCCCTCGGTTTCGATCGCACCCGGTGGACGCTCAATCTGATCGGGCAGGCCTGTTCCTGGCTCGCGGGCTACTCCGACTCCGGCATTTGGCGGGTGCTCGACGCCTTCGCGCTGCCCTGGAACCGCGCCCGGTCGTATATTCACAGCCCCGATCCCGACTACGACGCCAAACTGGCGGTGATTGCCACCTGCCTGGAACGGGCGCGACGCCTGCCGGAGACCGAGGTCGCCCTCTACCAGGACGAGGCCACCGTTGAGCGCCACCCCACCCTCGCCAACGCCTATGCCCCGGCGGGATCGCGGCAGCCGTTGGCGCAGAGGAGTTATCGCGCCAATACGCTGACCCGGCTCACCGCCACCCTCGATGTGGTCGATGGTCGGGTGGTGGCCCACCGCCGCTCGGTGATCAACGTCAAGGCCTTGGTCGCCTTCTACCAGGATCTGGTGGCCGCCTATCCCGACGCCACGCGCATCTGGCTGATCCAGGATAACTGGCCGGTCCATACCCATCCCGATGTCTTGGTCGCGCTCGAAGCACAGGAGACCCCGTTCCCGTTCCATCGCCCGGACAACTGGCCCGACCAACCCCATGCCTGGGCCACGAAACGCTTTGGGGATCTGCATCTGCCGATTCAACTCGTGCCGCTCCCGACCTACGCCTCCTGGGCGAATCCGATCGAGAAGCTCTGGCGCAAACTGAAGCAGGAACTCCTGCATCTGCATCCCCTGGCCGACGACCTTCCCGCGTTGCGGCAGGCGATCGACGACTTCCTGGCGGCCTTTGCGCATGCCTCCCCCGACCTCCTCCGGTACGTCGGACTCGGAGATGTATCTATGGCATGTTAATTCTTCAAACGCCATAATCGCGCCCCTACGCCATGCCGTCCACCGTGCGGGCGATGCGATCCAGCGCTTCCTCGATGTTGGCCAGCGAATTGGCGTACGACAATCGGAGGTAGCCCTCGCCCGCTTTGCCGAATGCGGTGCCGGCCAGCAGCGCCACGCCGCCTTCGCGGAGCAGCAAGTCGGCGATCTCATCCGAACCGCGCCCGAGGCCGGTGATGTTCGGGAAGACGTAGAAGGCGCCGGCTGGAGTGCGGCAGCTGATGCCAGGGATCTCGTTCAAGCCGTTGACGATCGCGTCGCGCCGTCGCTTGAATTCGGCGACCATCGTGTCTACGGCATCCTGCGGGCCGGTCAGCGCCGCCACGGCCGCCAGCTGCGAGAAGCCTGGCGTACACGAGTTGCAGTTGATGACGAGTCGCGTCACCTGCTCGGCCAGCGCAACCGGCATCACGCCGTAGCCGAGCCGCCAGCCGGTCATGGCGTACGTCTTGGAGAAGCCGTCGAGAATAATCGTCCGATCGAGCATCCCGGGCAGACTGATGACGCTGCGCGGCGTCCCCTCGTAGACCATGCGCGTGTAGATTTCATCCGATAGCACCAGGAAGTCGTGTTCGACCGCGAGCCGGGCAAGCTCGGCCAGCGCCTCGTCGCCGATGATACCGCCGGTCGGATTGTGCGGCGAATTGACGATGACTAAGCGCGTCCGCTCGCTGACGAGCGACTTGAGTTCGTCAACGTCAAAGCCGAAGTCGCGATCTTCGCGCAAGGTCAGCGGCACCGGCGTGGCACCCGTGAAATTGAT
>JAICWZ010000087.1 GCA_025966355.1 Thermomicrobiaceae bacterium | reverse complement strand
TGCGCCTGCATCAACGTCTGGTGGATCTCATAGGCATGCATCGGCCGCTGCCGCAGAAAGCCGAGCAGCACATGCTCCATTCTCATCGGGATTTTGACCATCGGCGACATGGCGGTTCCCTCGTGCAAACCGGAGATCCCCGTGCCGCAAGTATTGGGAAGGGGGCGGAGGGTGTCAAGTGAGGCGAAAAGCGGCCCTCGCCTCACCCCTCCCGGCACGCTTTACACACACCGAAGATCGCGAAGTGGTCCATGCGGGCTTCGAAGCCGTAGTGGGATTGCAGACGGTCGCGCAGCGGCTGCAGCGTGTCGTCGCCGATTTCGACCGTCTGGCCGCAGCGCTGGCAGATGAGGTGATGGTGCGGGTGCGTACCGACCAGTTCGAACTGGCGCACGCCGCCGCCGAGGTCGGTTTCGGCGACCAGCCCGAGCTCAACCAGCAGGTCGAGCGTGCGGTAGATCGTCGAGAGATTGATGTACGGATAGTCGAGTCGTACCAGGTCGAGCAGCGTTTCGGCCGTGACGTGGCTCTCCTGCTCGGCCAGCGCCGAAAGCACCATCATCCGCTGCGGGGTCAGTCGCTGGCCGGAACCACGGAGAGCTTCCTGCAACACTTCGAGATCGCTTGACATCCGGCCCTCCTGACTGGCGTGACTGGCGGTTGATCGATTGCCGCGCTCCAACTATACTCGCTTTATTGCGACTCTTTGCAGCTGCAAGGAAGAGCAACCGCGTTTCGCATCGTTCTACACATTGTGGCAGATCGCGTGTCTCATTCACGATCCGCGGCTCGTCCGGCGGCAATGGCAGGCTCGGAGCGCTAAGTCTGACCGGAGCACGGTTCGCCAACGTCGCGCGGTGGTCCATCTCATCGGTTAACAGGAGCGTCCGTATGCATATACCCGATGGTTATATCAGTCCGGAAACCGCGATCGTCATGTACGGCGCGGCTGCTCCCTTCTGGTATGTCGCCGGACGCAAGATCAAGCGACTGATGAGCGGGCAGACGGTGCCGCTGCTGGCGATCTTCTCCGCCTTCAGCTTCACCATCATGATGTTCAACATTCCGATCCCCGGCGGCACGACGGCGCACGCGGTCGGGGGCACGCTGGCGGCCATCATCCTCGGTCCCTGGGCCGCGATCGTCACCGTGTCGGTGGCGCTGGTCATCCAGGCGCTCTTTTTTGGCGACGGCGGCATCACGGCCATTGGCGCCAACTGCTTCAATATGGCGGTTGTCCTGCCGATGGTCGGCTACGCCTCCTACTGGCTCATCGCGCGCCGCTCGGAGCCGCTGTCGCGTCGACGGCTGATCGCGGCCGGTATCGGCTCGTATATCGGGATCAACGCCTCGGCGCTGCTCGTCGGCTTCGAACTCGGCATTCAGCCGATCTTCTGGACGTCGAACGGCCACGCGCTCTACGCGCCCTACCCGCTCAGCCAGGCGATCCCCGCCATGATGCTGGCGCATTTGACGATCGCCGGTGCCGCCGAGGCGATCGCGACCGTTTTCGTGCTCGCGTACGTCCAACGAACCCATCCGGAACTGCTCTTCCGGCGCGGTGGCACGACCGCTGCCCCGGTTGCGACAGCGGCGCCACCGGTCGCGCCGGTGCGGCGGAAGTGGGTCCTCCCGGTCATGGTGGCGGTGATCGTGCTGGCGGTGCCGCTCGGGCTGCTGGCCGGTGGCGATGCCTGGGGCGAATGGGACGCCGAAACACTGAGCCAGCGGAACGATGTCGGCTATGTGCCCTCCGGCTTACAGAAATATGAATCGATCTGGCACGCGCCCTTCTCCGGTTACAGCATGCCCTGGGTGCCCGCGAATGCCAGCTTCTTCGAAAATGCCCTGGCCTATATTCTGGCGGCCGTTGTCGGTATCGGGCTGATCTTTGTGGTGGTTTTCGCGCTGCGGGTCCTCTCGAAGCGCCTCGCGACGGAGCAATCCCCTGTCTCAACCTGATCCCGCTTTGGAACGAACCGGTTTTCTCCCGTGGCGGCGCAAACGCAAGCCGGATTTTGTCGCGCGCACCATCGCGGGCGTCGCCGAGGCGATCGAGCGCTCGGTCTATACCGAGGAATACGCGCGGACCGATGGCTTCTTGCAGCGGGTCGATCCGCGCGCCAAAGTCGTCGTCTTCATCTGCGCTGTGCTGGCGGTCGGGCTGAGTCGCAGCCTGCCGGTGCTGCTCGCGCTCTACGTGGCGACGGTGCTGATGGCGCTCACATCGCGCTTGCCGCTCGGCTTTTTCGTCAAACGCGTGCTGCTCGGCGTTCCGCTTTTCGCGGGTATCGTCTTCATTCCGGCGCTCTTTCTGATTCATGGCAAGCCGCTGGTGCAGGCGGATCTTGGCGTCCTGCATCTAGCGATCAGCGATAACGGACTCATCAGCCTGGCGATTTTCGTGACGCGCGTCTCGGCTTCGGTCTCGCTCGCCATTCTGCTGGTGGTGACGACGCAATGGGCCGATCTGCTCAAGGCGCTGCGGGTCATTCGGGTGCCGAGCGTCTTCATCGTCGTGCTCGGCATGACCTACCGCTACATCTTTCTCTTGCTGCAGACCGTCGAAAACCTCTTTTTGGCGCGCTCCAGTCGCACGGTCGGACGGCCAACCGATGCCGAACAGCGCCGCTGGATCGGCAGCAGCATGGGCACGCTCATGGGCAAGAGTTTTAAGACGAGTAACGATGTCTATCAGGCGATGGTGGCGCGCGGCTTCACCGGCGATGTCTACACCATCAGCGATTTCAAGATGCGTGATGAAGACTGGCTGTTTGTTTCGCTGAGCGTGGTGTTGCTCGCGCTTGCGTTGATCTTTGATCTGGGGCTACGATGATGGCGACGACTGTGCCGGCTGAAGCGGGAGAAACGAACATTACAAACGAAGACGCCGAGCATGTGTTCCAACTCGACGCCGTCTCGTTCAGCTATCACGGGCGTCATGAGGCGCTGATCGATGTCGATCTCACGATCGAACGCGGCGAGCAGCTGGTGATCCTCGGGGCCAACGGCAGCGGCAAATCGACGCTGCTCAAGATGCTCGACGGCCTCTACCGGCCAACCTCCGGCACCATTCGCGCCTTCGGCCAGGACATCACCGATGTGGCCGACGATCCGGTGCGCGCCCGCGAGTTGCATCGCCGGGTTGGGCTCGTCTTTCAGGACGCCGACGTTCAGCTTTTCAGCCCGACGGTGTATGACGACGTCGCCTTCGGTCCCTTGCAGATGGGCTGGGACAAGGAGCGCGTCACGCGCGAGGTCGCCCGTGCCCTGGAGCAGATGAACGTCACGCATCTGTCCGATCGCGCGCCGTACGAACTGAGTGGCGGCGAGAAAAAGCGGGTGGCGATCGCCACCGTCCTCTCGATGGAACCGGACGTCATCCTGCTCGACGAGCCGACCGCCAGCCTCGATCCGCGCAGCAGCGCCGTGCTGGTCGATGTCATCGCCGGTTTGCGTGATCTCGGCAAGACCGTCGTCGTCACCACGCATCAACTGGAGATCGTACCGCTGATCGCTACTCGCGTCGTCGTCTTCGGCGATCAGGAGCGGCGTCCGGTCGCCTCCGGCAACGCGACCGAGATCCTCAGCAATGCCGAGCTTCTCATCCGCACCAACCTCGTCCACGAACACCTCCACTTCCACGCCGACGCGAATCTCATGCACTCGCACCTGCACGGGCCGGAGCACCACGAGGGGTAACGGCCTTCACCCCCGGACCTGTGCATGCTCCTCTCCGATGGACGATACGTCTAACGGATCGGCGGTGGCGCTGCGCGGACAGGCTGTTGCAGCGTTGTAACGCGCCGGGCACAGCTGTTGCGTGCCCTGGTTCCAACTTGGCTGAAGCCGATGATTCACATGAGATTGGTGGCGCACGATGGCATATTCGTTAGCCGGAAAAGTCGCGGTGGTGACCGGCGCCGGGGCCGGAATTGGGCGCGCGACGAGCCTCGCCTTCGCGCGTGATGGCGCGCGGGTGGTCGTCTCCGATATCGATCGTGGCGGCGGTGAGGAGACGGTCCGCCTGATTGTCGATGCCGGCGGTGAGGCCCACTTCGTAGCGGCCGATACGAGCAACGCCGGGCAGATCGCGTCGCTGATCGATGACACAGTAGCGCGCTACGGCCGCCTGGACTATGCCTGCAACAACGCGGGCATCGGCGGCCTGCAGGCTCCGACGGCAGACTACCCGGAGGAAGAATGGCGCCGGGTGCTCGATATCAACCTGACCGGTGTCTGGCTCTGCATGAAATACGAGATCCCGCGCATGCTGGCGAACGGCGGTGGGGCGATCGTCAATATGTCCTCGATTCTCGGCACGGTCGGCTTCGCGAATTCCGTGGCCTATGTCACCGCCAAACATGGGCTCATCGGCATGACGCAAACCGCCGCGCTGGAGTACGCGACGCAGGGTCTTCGCGTGAATGCCGTCTGCCCAGGCTTCATCGTGACGCCGATGCTGGAGCACGCCGGTCTTCTTAGCAACCCCGAACTGCACCAGATGCTGATCAACCTGCACCCGATCAAGCGGCTCGGCACGCCCGAGGAGGTGGCCGAGGCGGTCGTCTGGCTCTGCTCCGACGCCGCGTCGTTCGTCACCGGCCACGCCCTGCTGGTCGACGGCGGGTATGTGGCGCAATAGACCGGGACCAAGGTCCCGGCCTCCGTAGACGAAGTCCCCTGCGGGGGACTGAGAAGCGTTTGCTCAATCCCGGAGGGATTTCGCCTATGGAGCACGGGATTTCGAATCCCGTGCGGTGATCGAGAACGGCGGATCGTTCGGGATCACGCTCCCGCCGAGCATACAAAAACCCCGGCGAGGATAGCTCGCCGAGGTTTTGAATTGCTCTGTCTAGCCGTCGGTGGTTAGGCGGCGTTGGCCAGCTGGATGAGATCCGACTTGCGCAGCTTGCTCAGCGCTTCCTTCTCGATCTGGCGCACCCGCTCGCGGCTGATGCCGTAGTGCTCGGCGATTTCCGCCAGCGTCTGCGGCTGCTGCCCGCCGAGGCCGAAGCGCAGGATCAAGACGCCGCGCTCGCGCTCGGTCAGGTGCTCCAGGCTGCGCCGGATCTGATCGCGGATCGCGCTGGTGACCGCCTGATCGACAACTTCATCGCTCTGCGGATCGGGCAAGAGATCACCAATCGTGCTCTCGCCGTCTTCGCCGATCGGCTTGTCGAGCGACGACGTCCGCGGGATGGCGGAACGTGCCTGCTCGATGCGCTCGACATCGAGTTCGAGCGTCTCCGCCAGCTCCTGGTCGGTGGCCGGGCGGCCGTACACCTGCTCGAGCTGTGCCTCGGTCCGGCGGACCTTGGAGATCAGATCGTGCATATGCACCGGCACTCGAATTGTTCGGCTCAGGTTGGCGACGGCACGGCCGATCGCCTGGCGGATCCAGAAGGTGGCGTACGTGCTGAAGCGGTAGCCAAGCTCCGGATCATACCGCTCGACGGCGGTCATGAGACCGATGTTGCCTTCCTGAATCAGGTCGATGAGCGGCAATCCACTCGCCCGGTACTTCTTGGCGATCGAAACGACCAGCCGCAAGTTGTGCCGAATCAGCTTCTCGCGCGACACCTTGGCCCGCTCAAGAATGAGACGGAGTTCCGGTGTTTCCTCTTCGCCTGCCTCGAGCTGCTTGCGCACTTCGAGACCAGCCCGGACTGCCCGTGAATACTCAATCTCTTCGTTGTGGGTCAGGAGCCGATGTCCACCGACGTCGCGGAAATAGCGATAGACAGCATCACTCGTGGCCTGATCGAGCAGGTCTGCCGACTCGTCGATCACGTTGTCTACTTCTGCCTCGGCCGCCAGCCTCTGCAGTTCGTAGGTATCCTGAATCGCTCGCTCCGTCATGTGACTCCTAGATTCCGAACGCTGTTCGTACAGGTGTTCATTCGCTGTTTCCGGCCCACGTTCCCCCGGATGGACCCGAAACTTAAGTAGTATAGCAGATTTCCGGCCCTATGTCAAGAACGCCGAAATCGGCTCGCGATTACTCGGAAGCCGAACACTCATTGGCCGGGTCAAAGCCATATCTCCATCCATTGTAGCATATCCCATGCCAGGGCGTTTTTGCGGTCATTCAGTCCGTTCAGGTGCCGGTGTCTGGTCAGTGTGACCGTACATCGCGACGTTGACCGGCAACGTCATAATCAATCCTCCCCGGACCATCTCACGTACTCTCGGCAAGAGCGTTTCGATTCGTTCCGCGTCATCGATCACTTCGACGATCATCGGCAGATCTTCGGAGAGCCGCAAGATGTGTGCGGCGTGAATCTGCGAATGTGCACCGTATCCTTCGACTCCGCGCAGCACCGTCGCGCCGGCAACCTGTTCCTTGCGGAAAAACTCGACCAGCGCCTGGTAGAGCGGTTTGTGGTGCCACTGATCCGATTCGCCAATATAGATGCGGAGCCAGACTGCTTGACCCGTGCGGTTCATCGCTCGTCCTTGCCGTTCAGACCAGTCGCGCAACCGTCATGCCAAGCCAGACGGCGATCAGACCGGCCACCAGTGAGCCGCCGAGATTCAGAACGGCGCGTTCGAGCGATCCCGCTTCGACCAGGCCCATCGATTCGAACATGAAGGTCGAGAAGGTCGTAAAGCCACCGAGAAAGCCGGTCGTCAGGAAGATACGAATGTCACTGCGGATGAGAAAGCGGTCTTGGGAGAGGACGAGAATGAAGCCGATCAGAAAAGCGCCGACGATGTTGACGGTGAACGTACCGAGTGGGCTCGGCCCGTAGCGATTGACGACCCAGCCCGAGACGGCATAGCGGCTCATCGTCCCGAGCGCCCCGCCAACCGCCAGCCATGCGTAGATCATCGGACGCACAAATCCCCTGCCTCAAGGCGAACGAAGCAGGAGTCATCGGCATGCAGCGGTTTGAGTATGTCGCGATGACCTACTCCGGCGGACCCCACCACCATGGCGCATAATACCACAGCATACGTGAAGAGCACGGTGCGACGTCGTACCGGCTGTGCGACACTGTCCGCGAGCGTCACGATCCGCACCCCGGTCACGGCGCTCGAACAGAATACCGCCATCGTGCCCGTTCATTCGCGACGCTGCTTGGAGGAGAAGGATGTCGATTGAATCGCGTTCCGCCGGTCAGCTCGATCCGGCGGCCGTGAAGCAGGTGCAGGACGTTGTCGACAGCATTCGGACGCAGGTGGAACGCGTTATCGTCGGTAAGCGTACCGTCATCGACCGGCTGCTGGTGGCGCTGCTGGCCGAGGGCCATATCCTGATCGAGGATGTGCCAGGCATCGGCAAGACGAAGCTGGCGCGTTCGCTCAGCACATCGCTCGGCGGCTCGTTCCATCGTATTCAGTTCAC
>JAICWZ010000058.1 GCA_025966355.1 Thermomicrobiaceae bacterium | reverse complement strand
GCGGCGCTCAATTCGAGGATTCGTTTCACCGGCAGCGGTCCGCCGTGGCAGTGGATCTCGACGACCGCTTCGCGCGTGTAACTGTGCGGCGACGCCATGCGCACGAGCATCACCTCGTCGATGGTGCGCTCGGCATCGGGGTCGACAATGCTGCCGTAATAGAGCCGGTGCGAGCCGAGTGCGGATACATCAACCGCACGCCCCTGGGCGCCACGTCGAAAAATCCGGCTGGCGATATTCGCGGACTCCGGGCCGCTCAGCCGGATGATGCCGATACCGCCTTCTCCGGGTGGTGTGGCGATGGCGGCGATGGTGTCGTCATACATGGCACTCGAACCGAACCAATCTGGATGCGAACCGGGTTGTGGGGGCGGGCTCAATAGGCGCGGGCGCGTCGCGGGGCTTGCGGTGGATGCTCTTCAAGATAATCCTCGACCGTCTCGCGGCTCGGCACACCGTCTGGCCCCGACTGCTGCACGCTCAGCCCGGCCGCGGTCGCGGCGGCACGCCCGGAGGCGATCGTCGACTCCTGATCGGCACGCATGACGAAGAGCGTGGCGGCGAAGACGTCACCGGCGCCGGTGTCGTCGATCGTGCGCACCGGAATCGCCGGAACGTCGATTGAGCGGCCACGGTCGATAATCTCGGCGCCCTGGGGTCCACGGGTGACGGCGACCAGCCCGCGCCGGGTGACGGCGTCGATCGCATCGCGTGCAAACGACTGCTCCTCGGAACTGAGGACGAGCGCGTCGATGCGGCCGAGGAGTTCGTTCGGCAGGCGCAACTGACCGAGCGTCACGTTTCCGAGCCGTTCGGCCGGCCAATGGCGCATCCAGCCCTGCGGCGTGGCGCCGAAAAAATTCGGGCTGAGCCGACCGACCTGGCGCGGATCGATCTCCTGTGCGATCGGTGCCAGATGCACGATATCGGCTGAGCGCCACTGGGGCGGCACGCCCGAGAGGTCGATGCGACCGGCCCAGGAATGGATCGTCTGTACCCGGCGACCGGCGACCGATATATTCGTGAATATGGTCGGCTGTGGCGCGTTCTGCAGGACGATTTCGACCTCACCGGCAAAGCGGCTGAACGCTTCGGCGACCGCGTCACCGTGACCGGAAAAATTGCCGCGTGTCAGAACGGCGGTGCGCAGCCCGAAGCGCGCGGCGGTGAGCGCCGCATAGAGCGCCGTTCCGCCGAGCACCGCTGAGCCATCGGGCATGAGATCGATTGAGATGTGCCCGATCGCGAGATAGTCGGGTGCTTCGCCTGCCATATGCTCCAACCGTATCGGACGACGCCGGCCGTCGCCTACTGTTGCTTGGGGTAGATCGTGACGCGTCGCAGGGCGGCTTCGCCCGCGCTGGAGGTCGTGACGTTCGGGTCATTCTTCAGGGCGACATGAACGACGCGGCGCTCGTTGGGCGGCATCGGTTCCAGCGAAATCGGCCGCCGGTTACGGGCGACCTGCCGTGCCACGCGCTGCGCGAGCCCGATCAACGATTCCTCGCGTCGCATCCGATAGCTTTCGACGTCGATGATCACGCGCGTCCAGGTATCGAAGCGCTTGTTGGCGAGTACGTTGATCATGTACTGCAACTGCGCCAGATGCTCGCCTCGACGGCCGATCAACATGCCGAGATCGCGACCGTTGATGTCAATGAAAACGGTGCGCGGTTCGTCCTGGCTCAGTTCGATCGTCGATGGATTGTCGACCGCCATGACGTTGCAGTCGAAGCCCATCTTGACGAGTAACTCCGTGACGATCTCTTTGGCGATGCGCTCCGTTTCTTCATCTGCCGGCTGGCGCGGAGCGGCCGGACGGTCCGTGACCGGTGCCGGAGTTTTGAGATTCGGATCGACGACGCGTTTGGTGCTGCGCACTTCGACGCGGACAAGCGCTTCACCATCTTCAAGGTCGCTCGTATCCATCAAGACCTCGACGTTGACCTCGTCGCGCGTTTTCCCGAGCTGCTCAAGCGCGAGTTCGACTGCTTGATCGACGGTTCGAGCTTGAATCTCAACCGAGTTCATCGGACTCATACTCAACTCGCACGCCTTTCTCTTCTCCACCTCTTGGCTCGGCCCTGGCCGGACGCTCGGTGCGGTTCCCTGTCACTCCAACCCCAAAATGGGTCAACGTCATGAACGTGTCCCACCAGGCATGGTGCCTGCTTGAGTCCGCATGCGCTGATCCGGTGTCATCTTCGCAATGTATCATACCGCCACCGCAGCGCGCGGGTAGTGCGCATGTTTATGTACGCGATAACCGGCAAATGGCGCAAGAGCAAAGACCTTGAACGCGCATGGTGCTCGCGCGAATCAGGCATGGTTTCAACACGTTGGACGCGTTAGACAACCAGATAGAACAGCGGCTTCGCTGCGTACATCGGGCAAGGCCCCGGCGCCGATTCGCCCGAAGTAGTGAGATCAACCAACGACACCCGCTCAGCGGCCGGACTCCCGGCACGAGAGGACGCGACGGTCAATCGACGGGATCGTATCCGCCACGGCAAAACGGGTTGCATCGGAGAACCCGCCAGATCGCTTTGCCGCCACCTTTGATAATACCGTATTTCTCGATGGCTTGATAGCTGTATTCGGAGCAGGTCGGCTGGAAGCGGCAGGCGGTCGGCAGCCCGGGCGAGATGAGCCGTTGATAGAAGCGAATAGCCCAGAGTGCAAGGGTTTTCATGTTCAGCTCCTGGTGGAGCTACTGGGAAGCATTCGCCATGAGCCCCGCCTTGCGACAGAGCGTGCGCAGCGCATCGCGCACGTGCTCAAAGGTTACATCGTCGTTCGCCAGTCTTCCACGGGCGATCACCACGATGTCGAATCCCTGTTCGAGCTGTGGGTGGAATTCGCGGGTCGCTTCCCGAAACCAGCGCTTGATCTTATTCCGCCGAACGGCGCCGCCGACGCGGCGGCCGACGGCGAAGCCGTAGCGGTTGGCTTCCAGGTTGTTCGGCAAGACGGCGAGCACAACGAGGGGAGTCGTCCAGGATCGGCCACGGCGGCGGACTCGGTCAAACTCAAAAGCCCTGCGCAGGCGAAGCGGACGAGCGATCATCGCACGGCTTAGCGCTGCGTCGGCTTCTTCTCGTCCGAGACAGTCATCGCCCAGCGACCCTTCCGTCGACGCGCGGCGAGCACCGCTCGACCGGCGCGTGTGTGCATTCGCTTGCGAAATCCATGCTCGCGTTTGCGCGGGATGCGCTTCGGTTGATACGTCCTCTTCACGGTCGATAACCCTCCCGATCTCAGAAAAAAAGCCTTGCGGCACGCGAAAACGCACGCAGCCGCAACGGCTGCGGCGATTATACGTTTTGATTCTGCGAGGTGTCAACGAGCGGTTGACACGCTTGCACCGGGATGGGGAAGGTTGGCCGATTGAAGACTGATCGGTCCGGGGGAAGTAAACGCTGGTGTGGTTCATTGACGATCCAACCTGATTCGCCGTGCGTGGCGTGTTCCGAACAACGATCCAGACGAACCGCACATGCGTTGCCGGCTCCGTACCGGCGCGTCCTGTTACTCATTCTGGTGATCTGTCTCGCATTCGCGCCGGTTCTCGGCGTGGCCGCGGCGGGCGCGCACTCGGACTCCGCATTCGCTGAGGCGTCAAACAGTATTCTGGTTCGCTTCCAGCCGAGCTCACTGGCAGGCGGCGATCTTTCATCGGCCGATAAGCAATTGATTGAAGCGGCCGGCGGTGGTCAGGTGCTGGCACCGTTGGGCGCGCCGGGCGCCTACCGCATCGGGCTCCGGCCAGGCTTCACCGCCGCCGAAGTCGCGGCGGCGCTGTCGCTCGATCCGACGGTCGTCTACGCTGAGCCGGATCGAATCATCCAACTCGATGATGCCGTCGCGGGCTACCAGGCTGAAACCGATTCCGGACCGAGCAATTGGGATTTGAGCGCCATCGACGCCCAGCGCGCCTGGAATCTCGCTGACGGCAGCGGCGTCGTCGTCGCGGTGCTCGATACCGGCGTCAGCGCCACCCATCCCGATCTGGCGGGTCGCGTGCGCGCCGGCTGGAATGTGCTCGCCAATAGCGACAACACCACGGACGACGCCGGGCATGGAACCTACGTGGCTGGTCTGATTGGCGGGCACGATGCCACCGGGGCCGCGTCGGGTGTGGCTCCCGGCGTCTCGATTTTGCCGGTCAAGATCCTTGATAGCAGCGGCACCGGCTCGACGGCGAGCTTCGTGGCCGGCATCAACTACGCCGTTCAGGCGGGCGCGCGAATCATCAACATCAGCGCGAGCGGCACGACCAATTCCCCGGCGATGGACGACGCGCTCGCCAACGCCGAGGCGCATGGGGTGCTTGTTGTCGCTTCGGCCGGAAACGAAGCGAGCGAAGCGACGCTCTATCCAGCTGCTACGTCGACCGCCCTGGCGGTGACGGCGACCGATGATAAAAACGATCTGGCGAGCTTCTCGTCCTACGGCCCGTCGGTCGATCTGGCGGCACCCGGCGTCAACATCACCAGCAGTTGGTGGAGCGCCGGCAACGGCAACGGCTACATGACGGCGAGCGGTTCATCTGCCTCCGCGCCGCTGGTGGCCGGTGCCGCCGCGATTGTCGCCGAGTTGCAGCCGAGCGCATCGGCGGCCCAACTTCGTGAGATCCTGACAGAATCGGCGAGAGATGTGGCCGCGCCCGGCATTGATGCGCAGACCGGCTTTGGTCTGGTCGATGTCTACGCTGCCGCGAGGATCGCGGCTGCGCCGGCCGATCCGGCAGAGGCCGCGCTCAACAGTGTGCAGGCGTATGATGGTTCACATCTCAATCTGACAGCGAACGGCTTCGAACCTGGTGAACCGCTGTTGGTCTGGACCGACTCCGGAGCGGGTTTCCGCTTGACGCGCGATCTCAAGGCGGCGGACGACGGCTCGATCGAGGCCGACCTCGGCCTCGAATGGCGCGTGCCGGAAGGCTCGCTCTCCGCCTATGCGGTTGGGCTCAACTCGGGCCACGCGGTACAGGCCGAGATGACGATCGACCCGGCACCGGTCGCCGCGCCATTCATGCCGCTGCCGAGCCGGGATTCGACAGCCGATCGGCTCTACTTCCCGCAGACCGGCCACACGCTTGCCTACGGCTTCAAGGACTTCTGGCAGGCGAACGGCGGCCTGGCGGTCTTCGGCTATCCGATCAGCGAGGAGTTCTCCGAGAAGAATCCGGATACCGGCGAAACGTATACCGTCCAGTATTTCGAGCGAAACCGCTTTGAATATCACCCGGAACTGGCCGGTACGCCGTGGGAAGTGTCACTCGGACGGCTTGGGGTGCAGGCGGCGCCGCAGGTTTATCCGACGTCGCCGGCCGTCAACGTCACCGGTGTGCGCTACTTCGCCGAGACGCAGCACACGCTGAGCGGCCCATTCCGCGATTTCTGGCAGGCGAACGGCGGAGTGGCGGTCTTCGGTTTTCCGATCAGCGAGCCGTTCGAAGAGGGGGGACTGCTCGTCCAGTATTTCGAGCGGAGCCGCTTCGAATATCACCCCGATTTGCCGAACGGCTCGCAGGTTCTGTTGACACGTCTCGGTACGACACTCGCACGCGAAAACGGATATCTCCACTAATTTCGCCAGTCGCTCTTCCGACGTATGCGCGCTACGGGTATACTTAGCATCATCGTCAGGATGACCTTCATCGGTACGAACGTCTCTGGGACCATGCGATCGATCGTGCTAGCCTGAAAGTACTATGCCGTTCGCGGTGCTCGATTGCGCGACCCATTGAGCAGCCGCGAGCGATTGGCCCGATCGTTGGTGAACGCCGCAAAGAAGCTCGGGGAGAACGATGCGGGGCGCGCTGCGCGTATTTCGGCCGGTTAAGCAGAACCGCAACTTCGCCACGATCTGGGCGTCGCAGCTGATCTCGACCCTCGGTGATCGGGTGCATCATGTCGCGCTGGCCGCGCTCGTCTTTCAGTTGACCGGCTCCTTGACCAAGACCGGTCTGGCGCTGGTGGCGACGGCATTGCCCGATCTGCTGCTCGGCATGGTTGCCGGCGTCGCGGTCGATCGCTTCGACCGGCGCTGGATCATGATCGCCACCGATCTCTTGCGCGTGCCGCTGGTGGCGATCATCCCGTTTCTTGCCTATCGCTCACTACCGCTCGCCTTTGTCGATCTCTTTCTCGTCAATACGCTCTCGATCGCCAACCGCCCGGCGGCCAACGCGATCATCCCGACGATTGTGCCGGCCGATGACCTGGCAGCCGCCAACTCGCTCTCGTCAATCAGCGACAATACGAGTGACATCATCGGGTACCCGGTCGCCGGTGCGGTGATCGGCATCTTCTCCGCCTGGCTCGGCTGGAAACAGGGTTTGCAGGCAGCCTTTATTTTTGATGCCGGAACCTTCCTCATCTCTGGGCTGCTGGTTATGACGGCGCGAACACCCGCCTTCACACGGGTACGCGCTGGAGCCGCCTCGATCTGGATCGATCTGGTCGAAGGCGTCAATTTTGTGCGCTCGTCCCCGGTCTTGCGCGCCAATACGCTCGTGATGCTGCTTGGGCCGCTGATGCTCGGCGCCGCGACGCCGCTGCTCGTCGGCTACGCCTGGAACGTGCTGGGCGGCGGTGAGTGGGAATACGCCATGCTCGGCACCGGCATCAGCGCCGGGAGCATTATCGGCGGGCTCTGGCTTGGCTCCGAGCCGCGTATGCGGCCGGGCCTGACCATCATCTTTGGACTGGCGCTGATGGGTGTCGGCGTGATGGCGACGGCCGTTGCGGGTGAGCTCTGGCTGGCGATGGCGACGATCGCGATCAGCGGCTTCGGCAGCATGATGGTGCTCATTCCGAGCGTGACGCTGGTGCAATTGCACACGCCCGAACCGCTGCTGGGACGCGTCTTCAGCGTGCGCTCGACGCTCATCTTTGGTGCGATCATCCTGTCGAACGCCGTCGGCGGCTGGGCGGGCGAGCAGTTCGGCGTGCGTGAGTCGTTCTTCGTCTGTGGGTTATTGCTCGTCGTCTCGACGCTCGTCGCGGTCCTCTTTCCCTCGATTCGGGGTGTCGATTTCACCCCGGCGCCCACCGCTGAGGCGGGTCTCGGCGACTAACCATCGGTTTCCCGCCGGAGGGGCGTGATTCATCACGCCCGGCGCGCCGTTCAGGCGGCGCCCGTCTTCCTCCCCGTGCGATGGACGCTAAGTTCGCGATTGGCACCGAGCTGATCTGCGCGTGTATTCCAGACGGTGTTGGTGGGAAAACACGCCTCGCGCATTCGCGCATCGGCTGGGCGTGATCAATCACGCCCCTACGGTGGGGCGGTGTCATTCGTTGATGCGCGCCATTTATTCGCCATCCACGCCATCCGGTGTCAGAATGGAACGCAATTCGGTCACGCTCAATCAGACGTGGCCGGGAAGCTTATCCGTGATCCCGCGAGAAGGAGCCGATTGATGGCGTTTCTGTCGAAGAAGGTGGCCGATTTCCGGCGCGCCGCGATGCAGAAGTTTATGGACGACCGGCAACTCGATGCGCTCGCCTTCCTGACGCCCGACTACTTCTTCTATGCCACCAATTACTTCCTCGATGTCGCGCCCTGGGAACGGCCGGTCATCGTCGTCGTGCCGCGCGAGGGCGAATCGTTCGCCTTGCTGCATGAACTTTCGACCACGCACTACAAGATGGCGCGGGAGAGCGGCACGCTCTGGGTCGACGATGTCGTGCTCTACAGCGAGCATCCGCGCCTCGATCACCGGCTGCCCCTGACGCCGCAGTGGCCCGACCTGCTGGCCGATCGCCTACTCGAACATGGTCTCCGTTTCGCGCGCATCGGCGTCGACGCGGCGCCGAGCCTGCTGGCACAGACGAAGCTGCTGCTGCCCGGTGTCACGTTTATGCCGATCGAACGGGAGATGCGTGCGTTGCGGCTGGTGAAGCACGACGAAGAGATCGATCTGATTCGCAAGGGCGCCAGCCTCTCGGACTGGGCACAAAATCGCTATCGCGAAGAGATCAAGCCGGGACGCGTGGTGCAGGAGCTTGATCATAGCGTGCTGGCGCAGACGGCCGCCGAGGCGGCCAAGCGGCATCCGGGCGAGCAGGTGACGGCCTATGCCCTCACGCTCAGCGGCCCTGACTCGGCTGCGCCGCATGGCACCGGCGCGGAAACGGGCAAGAAGATCGAAAAAGGCCATGGCATCGTCAATATCGTCATCATCCGGGTGAATGGACTCGTGGTCGAGAACGAACGCACCTGGTTCTGCGGCAAGCCGAACGAGCAACAGGTGAAGGCGTACGAGGCGATGACGAACGCGCAACAGGCAGCGATCGAACAGATGGTGACCGGCAACCCGCTCGCGTCGGTCGATACGGCAGCGCTATCGATCATCGAAGCCGCCGGCTTTGGCGGCAATGTGCTCCATCGCACCGGCCATGGCATCGGCATCGCGGGTCATGAGTTCCCCGACGACATGCCGCTCAATCAGCGACCGCTGATGGCGAACGAGGTCTATTCAGCGGAGCCGGGCATCTACATCTATGGCCTTGGTGGTTTCCGGCACGACGATACCGTCGTGGTCGGGAAGAAGCCGGAGGTTCTGACGAAAGCGCCGAAGGACATCAAGTCGCAGACGGTTTAGCGTTCGTGCGAGCGGCCGGTGGTGTTGATCCAGCGCGCGACGCCGCTTGTTCGAGCGTTGCGCCAACTTCGCGGGCTATACTTGGGACACCTTACCGTGTATGGACGTTGCCGCGTCGCATAAGGTTTACCTGATTGATTG
>JAICWZ010000510.1 GCA_025966355.1 Thermomicrobiaceae bacterium | reverse complement strand
GGGCGAGACCGCCCGCCTTTATCCGGCTCAGGCGATGGCGTACGGCGTTCAACGTCGAAATATCGGCGCCAGCCTTGAGCAGCAGCGAGGTCGTCGTCTTGAAATCCCCAAGGGCGATGCCGTTGATCGGCGTTTCGACGAGAGCGGAGCCGCCACCAGAGATGACGACGATCGCTAGATCACCCTGTCCCAGCGACGTCGCTCGCCGCAGCAATTCCTCGCCCGCTTCGACGCTCGAATCGTCCGGCACTGGGTGGCCCGCTTCGCGCACCAAGGTGTGCCGCAAACCATGCTGCTCACCGCCCAAGCCGCGCTTGGTGACAACTAGACCTTCGGTCAAGCGGTCACCGAACACCGCTTCGACGCCGCGCGCCATTCCCACCGCCGACTTGCCGACGCCGAGTACGACAATCCGTCCATCGTCCGTCACCTCGTACTGAGATTCACCCGCATGGACAACACGGCCATCGAGCGTCACCGACTTCTGGACGAGCGTCGCGGGATCAAGCGCTCGCAAAACCGCCTCGAAGATCACCTTAGCGTCGGCGCGCGCCCGTTCAAGCTCCATAGCGTTCCGCTGCCTCCGTTTCCGCTCGAAGCTCGGTAAGAACCGCGTGCAGATCGGGCGGTAACGGCGTTTCGACTTCGATCGGACGCCTGCCCGGCAGGTTGAAGGTCAACGCCGTTGCATGGAGGAACTGCCGATCGAGCGGGTAGCGAAATGGCCGGGCACCATAGGTTTGGTCGCCAATCAATGGATACCCAATATAGGTGAAATGCACGCGAATCTGATGGGTGCGTCCGGTTTCGATGATGATGCTGACGAGCGTCGCGTCGCGAAAGCGCTCAAGCACCGTGAAATGCGTGACCGCCGGCCGACCACCCGCCACGACCCACATCCGCTTGCGGTTATTCGGATCACGGCTGATCGGGGCGTCGATCGTACCCTCGTTTTCGACGATGACGCCATGAACGAGCGCCGTGTAGCGCTTGACCACCGAGCGATCTTGCCACTGATGGAGCAGATAGCGCCGCGTCGACTCGTTCTTCGCCACGACGATCAGCCCCGATGTGTCCTTATCCAGCCGGTGCACGATGCCGGGTCGCGCGCTGTCGCGTAACTCCAGATCCGGTCGCAACGCGCGCACGACGTTCACGAGCGTTCCGTGCTCGTGCCCCGGAGCCGGATGCGTGACGATGCCGGCTGGTTTGTCGAAGACGATAACGTCATCATTCTCATAGACGATCGGCACCGGCAGATATGCCTTGCTCAAGCCGACCGGCTCTTCCACCGGAGGCAATGCGAGTTCGACGATGTCGCCCGTGTGGACACGGCGCGATGGGCGCGCCACTTCGTCGTTGACTTTGACATCGCCGGCCTTGATCAAATCTTGCGCATAGGATCGGCTAATGTCCGCCACCCGTGCGGCGATCAGCCGGTCGAGTCGTTCGCTATCTTCGTCTGGGGAAACATCCAGTACGAGGCGGATCGCGTCGGTCATATCCTCGAAGCCACGTTCCAACTCAATCTTCTGCGTGCGGCGCCTCGCTCACCGGCGCACCGCTCTGGGTCTTCTCTTCCTCCGGTCCCGGATCTCGCGTCACGAGATAGAGCCCAAGCATGATGACACCAATCGTGATCGCGCTATCCGCGACGTTGAAGGTCCACCACTTCGGCACGTTCACGAAATCTACAACGAATCCGTGTCGGAAGCGATCGATCACGTTACCCAACGCTCCACCCAACTGCAGGCCGAGCGCGATTGACAGCCAGAGACTCCCGGCGATGGCACGCCGGAAATAGACGATCAGGAAGACAATAACCACCATCGCCAGGATGGTAAGGATCGGACTCTTCTCCTGGAAGAGTCCGAAGGCGGCACCACTGTTTTCGACATAGATGAAGCGCAGGAAGCCTGGGATGATCTTAATCTCGTTACTATCGCCGCGCGGCCCGATCCGCGTGAGAATCCATGCTTTACTCGCCTGGTCCGCGACAACGATCGCGATCAGCACGAGCGCCGCGATCAGGAAATTGCGCCCGCCCCCGTGACGTTGCGCTTCAGGGTCATTCACCGACGGCCATCTCCGCGTCTATCTTTCAACTCCTGGCAGGTAATACAGAGTGCCACAAATGGCAGCGCATCCAGGCGCTCGGGAGCGAT
>JAICWZ010000343.1 GCA_025966355.1 Thermomicrobiaceae bacterium | reverse complement strand
TGTCCGCCGGCCGCTTCCCGCTCCAGAATGATCGTCTTCAATCCCTCGGACGCGCCATAGACGGCGGCGGCCAGCCCCGACGGACCGGCACCGACAATCGCCAGATCGTACAGCGGCACTTCCGCGTGACCACGGAGCCCGAGTTGCGCCGCGATCTCCTCGTTCGAAGGGCACTCACGCACGGAACCGTCGGGGAAGATGACGACCGGGAACGACTGCGCGTTCGGGCTGGCCAGCGCGAGCAGTTCGGCCGACTCCGGGTCCGATTCGATATTGAACCAACGGAACGGGACCTCGTTTCGCGCCAAAAAGTTGCGCACCTCATGGGATTCCGGCGACCAGCGATGACCGATGATCCGCACGCCATCGAACTCCGGGTGATAACCGGAAAGCCAGTCATCCAGCAGATCGTCGAGCACCGGGTAGAGATGGGTTTCCGGCGGATCCCACGGCTTCATCAGGTAGTAGTCGAGGTGGATATCGTTAATCGCTTTGATCGCCGCATCGGTATCGGCGTAGGCGGTCAGCAAGGCGCGTTTGGCGGTGGGAAAGATCGGGAGCGCATCAGTCAACAGATCGACCCCGCTCAGGCCGGGCATCCGCTGATCGACCAGCATCAACGCGACGATCTCGTTCGAAAGCTTGATCTGGCGCAGGATATCCATGGCCCGTGTGCCCGAATCGACGCGCATCACACGAAACCGATCACCATACGCCTTGCGAAGATCATGTGAGATCGCTTGAAGAACTTCCGGGTCGTCGTCGACAGTCAGAATTATGGGCTTCTTCATGCGAGAACCCTTCGGTGTGTACGTTCGCCCGTATCGGCGAGCTTGCATTCTGTTTTCGTGGCATCATAGTGGGCGAACGACTGTCCTCGTCAACAATTGTCGTTAGCCTTAGGATTGTAGCACAGCCATAGGATCCCTCAGTGGAGGCGAACATGTCTGAAGAAGACCACGCCGCACGCGACGCGCGGCTGATGGAGAGCGAAGCGCGCTACCGAGCGGTTATCGAAAATGCCTCGGACATGATCCAGAGCGTGCTCCCCGACGGCACCTTTGAGTTCGTCAATAATGCCTGGTTGCGGACGCTTGGTTACACGGCCGAAGAGGTCACGAAGTTGATCATCTGGGACGTGATTTATCCCGCATCGATGGAACATTGTCAGTTGCTTTTCGCGCGCGTCTTTGGGGGCGAAGAGTTACAGGACGCCGATCCGGTTTTCATGACGAAAGATGGTGCTCCGGTTCCGGTCGAAGGAAGCGTCACCATTCGCGAACTCGACGGGAAGATTATCGCGACGCATGGCTTCTTCCGCGACATCTCCGAGCGGCTGCGCGCCCGCGAACTGGAAGAGGAAAACGCGCGACTGGAGCGCGAGAAGCTGGCCCGCTATCTTGAGAAGATGGCTGCGCTCGGCAAGCTTTCAGCCGGTCTGGCGCACGAGCTGAACAATCCCGCTGCCGCCGCCCAGCGCGCGAGCGCGCGGCTGAGTGACGCCCTCCTTCAGCAAAACGAAACATTACAGGAGATTCAGGCGTTCGGCTTCTCGGCCGAGCAGTGGCAGGCGTTCAGCGCGACGCTGAATCGGGCCGCCTGCGGCGACTCAAGCGTGGCACCGACCGACCCACTCCAGATCAGCGAAGCCGAGGAAGAACTCGAATCCTGGCTGTCTGATCGCGGCGTTGATAAAGCCTGGGAAATCGCGCCGAATCTGGTCGCGGCGGGGATCAGCGCCGAGCAGATCGAGGAGATGGCCACCGGACTGCCGGCCGGCGCGCTCAACCCGGCGATCAAGCGCATAGTCGAAGTGTGCGAAGAGCGCGAGCTGACCAATGTCATCCAACGCAGCACGCACCGCATTTCCGAACTGGTGAGCGCCGTCAAGGCGTACTCCTATATGGACCAGGCGATCGAGCAGTATGTCGATCTGCACGAGGGGCTTGAAAACACCCTGATCATCCTCGCCCACCGACTGAAGAACGTCACGGTGAAGCGAGACTTTGATCGCTCGCTCCCGGCGATTCCGGCGCACGGCAGCGGTCTGAATCAGGTCTGGACGAACATCCTCGACAACGCGGTCGACGCGGTGAACGGGCAAGGGACAATCCTCATTCGCACCCGCCGGGATGGTGATCGAGCCGTGGTCGAGATCACCGACGATGGCTGTGGCATTTCACCGGAGGACGTTTCCCGCGTCTTCGAACCATTCTTCACGACCAAGCAGCAAGGACAAGGCACCGGCCTCGGCCTCGATATCGCCTGGCGCATCATCACCCAGGAACATGCCGGCATGCTCGACGTCGAGTCCCGGCCGGGCGAAACGACCTTCCGCGTCTCGCTGCCGATAGCCCCAGCCGCGAAGGACTGACTCACCCGCCCACCACCTCATCGTCCGTAGGGGAGGAACCTGTGTCCTCCCGCCGGTCGCCGTTGTTCCGGCGACCGCGTCCTCCCCGCTCGGGCGACACCGAAGTTCATCCGAAGGCCATTCATCGTCGCCGACGCGTGTCCCGATAGCGCTGGTACCGGGATTACGGTCACGGTCGAACATCGCCGTGATTCGATCAACGACGCGTCGCGGAAACCACGGGCGGTCGCCGGAACGACGGCGACCGTGGGAGCACACGGGTTGCTCCCCTACGTCAAGCTGATCGGACGAGCACGAGATTGCCCGTCTCATCCACCAGCGCCCGCCAGCCGGGCGGCAGCACGGTTGTCGTGTCGTATTGGGTGACAATCGCCGGGCCGTCGAATGCGACACCGGGGACGAACTGCTCCCGCGCATAGATCGGCGTCTCGTGCGCTTCGGCACCCGACGCTCCGGCGAAGATGACGGTGCGCGTCGACGTTGGTTGCGCGGTCGCTGTCGGATTGAGCGGCACGCGTGCGATCTCCGGTCGTTCGGCCAGACCGCGCGCTTTCAGCCGCACATTGACGACCTGCACGCGCTCGGTCGGATCGCTATAGCCGAAGCGCCGATCGTGCGCCGCATGGAAGCCGGAAATGGCCGCAGCCAGATCGCCCTGATACGGCACGACCAGCTCGTACGACTGCCCGACGTACCGCAGATCGAGATAGCGCTCAATGATGATGCGCTCCGGCGCCAACCCTCCGAGCGCCCGCGCGGCCCGCCCGCGCGCGTCAAGCTCAGCGACGCCCGGCACACCGCCACCGTCCGCCGCGGCGGACGCCACCATGACGGTGCGCACGTAATCCTTGAGGATGTC
>JAICWZ010000178.1 GCA_025966355.1 Thermomicrobiaceae bacterium | reverse complement strand
TCGAGCGGCTTCCTGCCGGGGCAACGGCCGCCGGCTCGATCGCGGAACTTGCGCGCACGACCGATCTTCTCTTCCTCAGCGTGCCGGATGGCGCCGCTTCACATGCCATCTGCGAACAGATCGTGGCCGAGGACGAACGACGCGTGCGCACGGTGGTCGATCTCTCGACGATCGGCATCGCCGCCGCACAAGCCTGCGGGGAATTGCTGGCGACGGTCGGCATTGTCTACGTCGATGCACCGGTGAGCGGCGGTGTGGCCGGCGCCGAAAGCGGCTCGCTCTCGATGATGGTCGGCGCGCCCGCCGCAAGCTTCGACGAACTCGATCCGCTGCTGGCGGTTCTCGCCAAGAATCGCTTTCGCATCGGTGATGAACCGGGCCAGGGCCAGGCGATGAAGCTGCTCAACAACTACGTTTCGGCCGCCGCGCTGGCGGCGACCTGTGAGGCGACCGTCTTCGGCGCACGGCTTGGGCTCGATCTGGCCAGGATGGTCGAGGTGCTGAACGTCTCCAGCGGGCGGAGCGCGGCGAGCCAGGACAAGTTTCCGAAGAGCGTCGTGCCGCGCAGCTACGACTTCGGCTTCGCCGGGGCGCTGATGACCAAGGACGTCTCGCTCTATCTCGAAAACGCCGAGCGTGCCGGGACGCCGCACGACCTCGCCGCGAGCGTCGCCGGGCTCTGGCAACGTTTCAACGCGGCGCACCCGGCGGCCGACTTCACGTATATGCACAAATACCTGGAAGATGGAGAGGACTGAATCAGGAGCGCAGCGGCTCGCCGTTGTCGACCGAGACCGATCCGACACATCCAGCAGATGCATCGACGACGAACCGATTCGAGAAAGGATTGTAGCCGTGGCCGAAATGCTTGAACGCGATCAACTCAATGCGGACGGCACGTCACTCGAGTTCGAAGGGTTCGAACATGGCGATGTCGACCTCAGCTTTATCCTGGTCAACGGCGCGCCCGGCACTGGTCCTCGCCTGCACCGGCATCCATACGCTGAAGTGTTCGTGGTGCAGGAAGGGCGGGTGACGTTCACGGTAGAGGGGAAGACGATCGATGCCGTCGCCGGTCAGGTGGTTGTGGTGCAGCCGCACGAAGCGCACAAATTCGTAAATTCAGGCGATGGCCCTCTCAAACAGATCGACATCCACGCGACCGATCGGTTCATCACCGATTGGCTTGAGTGAGGTCGGCGGCTCGCTTCGTGGCCGAACATTCAGTCTGCGCGCCTTCGGCCTCATCGGCGGTGTCCCTTGCACGCGGACGCCGCGCCGCGAGCGGGGGCGCGGGTAGGTGATGGGCATGCGATAAAGGGCACGGATGTGGCGCTTCGATGAACGATTCGCGCTGGCGACGGTCGCCCTGGGAACGATGGCCCCGATCCCGACCGTCGTCTCCGCCCGCACCGCCGCCCGACGAACGGATGCGTTGACCCCGAACGTGGTTGGAACCCGACGCCCGCACGGGGAAGCGAGTGACGTTCCGATGGACATTTGCTCGCCCGACGCCCGCCCGGGAATAAATGCCCGGGCTCGTATGGCGAAGCCCACTGAAGGGGCTGAGTTTACGTACGCATGGGTTGTGGTTGGTCTTCGAACACGGCGGGGTTTACCGCGAACGTACGCGTTCTCTCCTAGTCCCTTTAGTGGACTTCGTCTATGGAGCCCGGGCATTTATTCCCGGGCGGGCGTCGGGCGAAGACGACGTTCGAGGTCAACACATCCGTTCCCCTGGCGACGGTCGGGCGCCAACCACGTTCGGGGATCGTCGCATCCGTTCGACGGGCGGGGTGCGGGCGGAGACGACGTTCGGGGTCAACACATCCGTTCCCCTGGCGACGGTGGCCATGAGCGAACCGTTCTCGCTTGGTGCAGCGCTTTCCCTGGCGAAGGTCGGGTCTCGGTACCGTGCGAGGCAAGCACATCCGTTGGGCGCCAGACGCTCAGGCGAAGTGTGGCAACAAGACGATCCCCGCGATCACGATCGGGAGGGCCTGCCAGATCCAGCCGCCGCCACCGCTGTCCAGTTCATCGAGATGTGGCGGCAGGTCCATAAGATCGTAGAGCGCGTAGGTGCGGCCATACGGGTTCGGTTGCCGGAAGAAGCCGACCACCCCGCAGAGCCCCAACAGCCCGGCGAGCAACACGACGAAGGCCGTCTCGAACGCATCCAAAAGCCCGAAGAGCGGACCGGCAAAGCGGGTGTAGACGACCGATCCGATCAGTGCCACAACGGTGTAGACCAGACCGAACCAGCAGTTGTGCAGAATGAACCTCGTACCGCGTTTCAGCATATTGCCACACTCGTATCAAGGTGACCGCGGATCGAGCGTCGTTACCGCTATTTCGGCTCGGGCGCCTTGGCCGGATCGCCGCCACAGAAGACATAAAACGCATTATACATGCGCCATTGACGGCGAATCGATTCGCGATCATCGTAACCTTCGGCCAGCATCAGCTTTTTGAAGCCATTGGCCAGCGCGTCGAGGCCGCGCGATTCGGGCGTCGCGTCTTTGTCTTTCGTATCGGCGCCTCGCACGATCATGCCGACGCGCGCCAGCGCCGGATCGTTCGGTCCGTATTTCTCCAGAATCGCCTCGAACGAGCACTTCTCACCGTGATGCCCCATCTCGACGCCCGGCACATCGAAGGGGATGGCGTTCTCGCGTTCAGCGACCGCCAGCACCTGATCGCCCGGCACATAGAGAATCTCCGCTTCGGGATCGGCGAAGCCGAGGATGAGCCAGGAGCTGGAGACGCGATCGACCCGAACGCTCTCACGAGTGACCCATTTCATCGTGACGCTCTCTTTCTTCTTAAGAAGGGACTGGACGATGACGCGCACAGCATACCCGGAGTCTGGTAATCTGTCGCACAACGTCTGGATACCGAATCGTCGGTCGGACCAGGGTTTTCGATGCCGTTTATCAGGAGAGCCGAGGTTTTTCAACGATGACTTCAACCGAATCACCGATCCAAGCGGTCACCCATCCCTTCGTCTTCCGCCTCTTGCAGGTGCGGCGCTCAACCTGGCTCACGCCGCATATGGTGCGGATTACGCTGGAGGGCGATGCGCTGGACGGTTTTCGCTCGGATGCGGCCGATGACGGCGCGCGTCTCTTTTTCCCTCCCGATCCGACCGATGCGTCGTGGGTCCCGACCGTCGAAGGCACGCAGGTGGTCTTTTCCGATGAACATCCCAAGCCGCCGAATCATGAGTACACGCCGCGTCGCTACGATCCGGTGGCGGGCGAGCTTGATATCGACTTCGTGGTGCATGGCGAGGGTCCGGCATCGAACTGGGCGGCCAACGCCAAGCCGGGGCACTACCTCGGGATCAGCGGTCCGCGTCGCTCGCGCGTGATCGCGGGGAACGTTGATTGGTACCTGCTGGCCGGTGACGACACCGGTCTGCCCTCGATCGCGCGCAGGCTGGAAGAACTGCCTGCCGGTACACCGGCGATCGCCGTTCTGGAAGTCGCCAATGCCGAAGAAGAGCAGCCGATCGAATCCGAGGCCGATCTGCAGCTTATCTGGGTGCATCGTGACGGCGCCGCCGGCGACATTAGCGACCTGCTGGCGAACGCGATCAGCACGCTGACCTTCCCGGAGGGGGACGTCTTCGCCTGGGCGGCCGGTGAGGCGAGTTCGATCAAGGCGGTTCGCCGCCATCTGGTCGACCGAGGCATCCCGCTCCCGCGCATGCGCATGACCGGCTACTGGAAGCGCAGCATCCCGGACTGGGACCACCATATCCCGGTCGAGGAGAGCTAGGCGAGACCGCCCGGGACCTCGGTCCCGGCCTCCGTAGACGAAGTCCCGTGCGCGGGACTGAGATGGATTTGTCTCAGTCCCGGAGGGACTTCGTCTATGGAGCACGGGATTTCTAATCCCGTGCGGAGGTGGATTGTTCGCACGTTCGGGATCATCGCCCGCGTCCGATGGGCGAGCGTCGATAGCGGCGAACCAGACGAACGACTTTTAAGGAGGGAACGGGTGTCGCAATCCGCACAGATGCCTCAGGAGATCGATCTGCTCGTGGTCGGAGGCGGAACCTCCGGCGCGGCGCTGGCCGGGATCGTGGCGCGCGATACCGATCTGAATGTCGTGCTGCTGGAAGCGGGGCCGGATTACGGGCCGTTTGATTCAGGTGCGTGGCCGGAAGAGTTGCGTGATGCACGCAAATTCCCCGATACCCACGGCTGGGGCTATGCCGGGTTGGCGCATCCGACGCATGTCGTGCAAACCGCCTTCGAGCGGGCGCGCGTGCTCGGCGGCTGCTCGTCACACAACGGCTGCGTGACGCTGCTCGGACATCGCCGCGACTACGATCACTGGGCCGAGCTGGGCAATACGGGTTGGGACTGGCCCTCGGTCGCGCCCGCCTTCGAGCGCGCCAAAGCGGCGCTGCGCGTGCGCAAGCCGGATGATGACGAACTGACGCCCTTTCAGGTCGGTTTCGTGGCCGGAGCCGTGGCGAGCGGCATCCCGCGTGTTGCTGACCTGAACGATCCGGATGACACCGACGGCGTTTCTCCCTCGCCCGCCAATATTTATGAAGGAACGCGCTGGAACACCGCCTTTGCCTACCTCGATCCGGTGCGCTCGCGACCGAATCTGACGATCATCGGCCGGGCGCTGGTCGATCGGGTGGAGGTGCAGGGCGGACGCGCCGTCGCCGTGCAGGTGATGATCGATGGCCGGCGACAGCGGATCGCGGCGCGGCGCATCGTGCTTTCGGCCGGTGCCTACGGCTCGCCGATGATCCTGCTGCGCTCAGGTATTGGCCCGGCCGACGAGCTGGCTCCGCTCGGCATCGAGACGGTGCATGCGTTGCCGGGCGTCGGACGCGCGCTGGCCGATCATTCGGCGGTGCAGCTCTCGATGCGGAGCGCCGAACTCGACCGCGAGATGCGCGCCTTCGAGACGAATCACTGGCTGCCGGA